>JAKSJJ010000001.1 GCA_024398335.1 Bacteroidales bacterium
ACCGATAAGGATATCAGGCTTGATTCCATATTTCTTAAGAGCGGTCTGGACCTCCTGGCCGATCACGGTCTGATGGAGAAGCACCTGGTTGAGCACTGAGCCGAGTACATATCTGTATCCGTCCTGTGTAACAGCCGCCTCAACAGCCTCTGAGATAGCGCAACCGAGGCTACCGGTGGTACCAGGGTGCTCCGCGAGAATCTTGCGGCCGACGTTAGTAGTGTCGCTTGGAGAAGGAGTGACCTTGGCTCCGAAGGTACGCATCACCTCGCGGCGGAAAGGCTTCTGCTCGTAAGAACATTTAACCATGTAAACCTGGCAGTCGAGTCCGAAATATGCTGACGCCATGCTGAGGGCTGTTCCCCACTGGCCGGCACCGGTCTCTGTGGTGACACCCTTGAGGCCCTGCTTCTTAGCGTAGTAAGCCTGAGCGATAGCTGAGTTCAGTTTGTGGCTTCCTGAGGTGTTATTTCCCTCGAACTTATAATAGATCTTGGCAGGAGTACCGAGGGCCTTCTCAAGGAAATATGCTCTTACCAATGGAGAAGGACGATACATCTTATAGAAATTGAGCACCTCTTCAGGGATGTCGAAATAACGGGTGTCGTTATCAAGTTCCTGCTTATTGAGCTCCTCACAGAAAATAGGATTCATCTCCTCGAGAGTCAGAGGCTGAAGCGTACCTGGGTTAAGAAGCGGAGCAGGTTTAGTCTTCATGTCCGCGCGGACGTTATACCATTTAGTAGGGATCTCATTCTCTGCGAGATAGATTTTGTAAGGGATTTTCTCTTCCATAATTTTAATGTTTAAGCGTTTATTTTGTTTGTTGAATTATCAGGGTTTTCAAAAAAAAATGAGGTCCAGTCGTATCCGGCTGAACCCCATGTATCAATGCACGATGGAACTGACCATTACGACCTTTTAAGCTGTAACGGGCACCACCACCAATATGCGTTCATCATTGTCATATAATCGTTGATGTCTCAGACATCGAGTGCAAATTTGGAATATTGATTTCATAAATGCAAGAAAAATCTGCAAAAATCTTTATTTTCGCGTAAAACAAAGACCCCAAAACCATGGCAGACACCGCTCAAATCCAAGCTCAACTAGTTGACCTCAACGATTACGTTCGCTCAGGCGAAGGCGCCAACGGAGCAAGCTACAACCACAAAGACGATCCGGACACCATGCTGAAACTCTACTTCAGCAACATCGACATGGACCTCGTCAGGACAGAGCTGGACATAGCGGGCAAAGTCTTCAAAGCCGGTATTCCTTCCCCGGAGCCTGGGAGTTTCGTAACTGACGGCAAAGGAAACTATGGCATAAAGTTCAGACGCCTTGTAGGAAAAATCTCGTATGCGAGCGCGATTGGCAAGGAACCCCAGAAAGTCGAGCACTACGCCAGGGAGTTCGCGAAAATGTGCCTCCAGTTGCACTCCACCGATGTCTCAGGAAGCGGCCTTCCGACCGCCAAGGAGCAATACCTTGGAATGCTCCGAGAGAATAATTTCTGGACTGAGGCCCAGAAGGCGTTTATAAAAAATATAATCGAGAGCACCCCGGACACAAATACAGCCCTTCACGGAGACCTTCAGTACGGCAACCTGCTGCTGGTAGGAGACAAATCATACTTTATAGACCTCGGAGAGGCGGCGATGGGTCATCCGTATTTCGATCTTGGCATGACAATCATCTGCGGAGTTTACAACGAAGAGGATTTCACCCAGGAGTTCTTCCACATGAGCAGCCATACAGCGGCGGAGTTCTGGAAATTTTTCGTCGACGAGTACTTCCACGGACAGTACACCCTCGAGCAGGCCGATGAGCTTCTCTTCCCATACGCGGTAGTAAAATGCCTGCTTATCGAGAGAAACATGAAAGCGCCTCTTGAAAGATTCCACAAATTCTTCCTGGAGCGCTACGGCATACAGTAAGCTAGCGCCTCCTGCGTCTGTAGAGCACAGCGCAGCCTATCAAGGCTATAAATAGCGGAATTCCTATTCCATAGACCTTATTCACTGTACGCAGTCCCACAGGAGACAGCGTGAAGTCGTTGTCCCTTATAGGAGGACGAGGCGATGAGACAGGGAACTCCCCGTAACAGAGCCACTTGAAGGAATTCGGGAGCATGGAGAAATTAAACGACTGATTCTTTTCCATAGTGGAAGTCTGGAGCACGGAGTTACTGTAGCAGTCCGCGTCTCCGACCACTATCATCCTCTGCTGGCGAGAGCCTTCTCTTTCTCTAGTCAGAGCGTAGGCGAAGACCTCAGGTTTTCCCGCCAGGGTCGTGTCCGTCGTCAAAAGAGGGGTCGGGCGGAAAAGAGAGGTATCCTTCACATCAAAGGACATGGCGCCGTACATATTCACGGCGGTAGCCTCATAGCGTTTACTCATCTGCTTATAGAATCCTCCTATCAATGAGGCGGCCTTCGATGTTCCCTTCGCCGGGATGATATCATCCAGCCCGCTGGACTCTCCCGGAGCGAGCCCCAGACGATCCAGAACCCCACTGATGACCTGCGAACGGGTAACGTCCGTGACTATCATCATATTACCCCCTCTCTCGATGAAGGCGTCGATAGCCTCGAGTTCAGAAGGCTCGAACGCGGTCCTGACATCCGCGAGCATGAGAATATTCACATCTGACGGGATAGTATCCTTCTGAAGATCCACTTCGACCACGTCAAAACCCTGGTTCACCATCGAATTACGGAACTGGCCGGCGGTGGCGAAGATGGAATAATCCCTGTCGCCTGTACGACGTATGGATCTCTCCCCATGCCCAACGACAGAAGCTATCTTCACAGGCTCCGCGATAAGACGCTTCATCGCCGCTGAGATCTCCCCCTCCGAAGGATGATGGAACATATCATTATACAGACGAAGTCTTGACTGGGCGCCGTCCTTACGCTCTATGACCCTCACGAACTGATACTTCTCCTGCTCCAGGTCGATTTGGTCCTTCAGGCTCTCCGCGCTGACCAGCACAGGCTTTTTATAGCCAGCGGCCTTCGCGAGCTCCTTGGCTATCTGCTCCTGATCCATTCCGTCGAAACGCTTGAGCACAGAGGTGTCCGTGATCGGAGAATAATAATAGACATATTTCATCTTTATATCCGACTTGAAACGGGTATAAAGCTTGAATCTATCGATGTCTTTCAGTTGCTGCGTAGGGATGAAAGACGAGAACTCCTTGTCCTGGACATCCACGTAAGTCGTGATTGTCATTGGACCTGAGAGCTCCTTCATGACCTTCTGGCTAGCCTCGGAAAGGGTCCTTGCCTTATTATGGGTAGCGTCATAGAAGAACCTCAGAGAAGGACGGGAGCTGAAAATAGCCACCGCGAAAAGAGCCGCCACAAGGCAGGTGTAACGTAGAGTCCTCGAAAGAGCGCTTCTGCGGATTTTCTGATTATCCAGTCTGAACACCGCCAGGGTAAGGAAGAAAAGGCTCACGCTGACAAAATAGATGATCGCTTCACTAGTTATAAGTCCGCTGAGCATCTCGCTGGCCCTACCCTTTATCGAGAGCCAGTAAGTAATGTGCCTGAACCACACAGAATCCTGCGCGATGTTTCCGACGAAATTGAAGAACGCCAGGACCGCTAGCGTAGCCACGGCGGCGATCACCTGATACTGAGTCAGACAGGACATCAGAAGTCCGATAGCGCAGTAGGTCGAGATAAGAAGGAACATCGCCAGCAAAGCGGAGCATACAAGCGGATAGTCAGGCTCCGGGGCGTAAAGGCTCAGCACAATGGCAGGAAGAGCCAGAATGACGACAAAAATAAGCGAGCAGACCAGCATGGAAAGATATTTTCCAGCTATTATCTCGACGCTGCTGACAGGGGAAGAATACAGAAGTTTATCCGAGCCTGAGGAATATTCCCTGCTCATAAGATTCATGGTGAGCAATGGAATATACAGGTATATGCTGTCCTGGATAACCTCGTACAGCCCTTTCGCGCCAAGGACCATGCCTGCGGTGGCGCTGAAATTGATGGTTCCTGAGAGAGCCTTTATGCGGACGATGTCATTAAGCACGTCGGCAAGGTCCATGCCCACATGAACGGCGAACACGACAAGAAGGAGCCAGGCTACAGGTGAAAAGAAAAGAGCCGCGAGCTCCGTACGGGCTATTCTATTTATTATTCTGAAACTCATACCGCCTTATTTTACTACGCCCTGCGCCTACGCATGAGCACAAACGCTCCCGCTGCCAATATCAAAGCAGGGATTAAATAAAGGAATATTACCTTGATCAGGTCAGCTCCTGTAGTGTGGATACGGAAACTCATGTCACGGGCAGGTTCCCGGATAACATCGACAGGGAACTGTCCGTCGGAGAGCCACTTGAAAGAGCGGGTGATAAGGGTCTGATTGTAAGCATCGACGTCCTCTCGGCCCACTCCCATCTCCGCGTCGCTAAGGCAATCCGCGTCACCCACGACAACTATCCTCTGCTCCCTGCCCCCGATTTCTCGGCTAAGAGCGTATGCCGTGACGAATGAACCGCTGACCTCGTCCGCTGAAAGACTGACCTCATCATCTCTGAATCCCGCATAATCCTTCTCCAGCCAAGCTCCCGGGATTGTCCTCAGGATGGCCTTACGCTCAAATCCGGCGTTATCCTCCATAGTCTCTATGGCAAGACAGCCTGGCATCGTGACGCCCCCATCCTTACGGCAAAGAGCCTTGAAAGCATCCGCTTCCTCCACGCCCCTCGCGAGAACAAGACTTGCGGACATGTCCCCTTCCTTCGCCGCTATCTGAAAGTCGGAGACTTTCAGACCGACCATCTTCAACAGAGGATTGACCACGCTCTGATGACCATAATCCGCGAGAATCATCATGTTAGAGCCTCGGTCTAAATATTTTTTCAGATTCTCCAAAGCCTCCGGGGTGAACTCACGCACGGGATCCGCCACGACAAGTATGTTAAGGCTATCGGCGATAGCAGCCTGAGCGCTGACCTGATAGATGTCAAAACCCTGATTCATAAGGGCTCCTCGAGAATATTTCTGGCAGGTGAAAGCACCGTATCCGCTCTTATCCCCCGATGTTATACTGCGCTCCCCTTCTTCCTGAAGGAAGGCTACGGACGGCATTCTCGCATAAAGCTTCGCGAAAGCCGCGGTGATCTCCGGCTCAGTAGGCCGGCAAATCATGTCATGATAATTACGAAGAGCGACGCTTTTCCCGTCAGCGGTCTTTATCTCACGCACGAAGTTGTAACCCTCATCCTTGATTATCTGTATGTCCTGAACCTGCTCAGAAGACTTGAACACGGAAGGATTCACATCATACATCATGAAATAGAAATTCTTCAGCTCGTCCACAGTCATGCCCGCGAAGCGCTTGTTCTGAGTCACATCCGGAACCAGAGAGGAGTAATAGACAGTATGCTCTTCGATATCAGGCTTGACAAGTTTATACTGCTCGAACTCGCTTCGCATAGGGTTGTACTGAGTCGGAAGATATGGTCCCGAGAGCTTGTCAAACAGGTTGACATAGTTCGTTATGGTGATCTTCCCCGGGATTCCGGCGACTACATCACGGCTTTCCTTCGTGATAGAATTGGACTTTGTCGCTGTCGCGTCGGCGAAGACAAGGGTTCCCGGACGGGAACTTCCCCAAGCCAGAAGAGCCACACAGCCCAGCAGGGAGGCATAGGCCCCGGCCTTTTTCCAGAAGGAAAGGTTCATTCTCGGGAAACTGACCCTGAATACAGTGAGACTGACCATCATCATGGTCATGGTCAGAAAATATATAAGGTCATCGCTTCGAAGCACGCCTTTAAGGAAGGACTCAACCCTTCCGCTCATTGAGAGCCAGTAAGTAATGGAGCGTATAGCCTCATACTCCTTGCCGAGTTTACCCACACTGCCGCAGAAGGCCAAGGCGGCGAGAGTCGCCACAGCAGCGACGACTTGGTAGGAGGTCAGCGAGGACATCAGAAGGCCTATGGAGCAATAGACAGCGATCAGAAGGAAGAGACCCAGCAGGGCGACAAGTACCGCGAGAAGGTCGAAATGTTCGATTGTAATAAGGCCAGTCAGCGTCGCCAGGAGGGGTATGACAAGAAGACATGCGCCCACAACGAGAGCTGCGAGGAATTTTCCAAGCACCAGCTGGAGGGAGGTCACCGGAGAGGAATAGACCAGCTTGATAGAGCCAGACGCGCTCTCACGGGAGAAAAGTCCCATCGTCAGAAGGGGGATATATATGAAAAGTTTCCCGACAATCTTGTTTAGGAAACCGTAATCTCCAAGGAATATAGATCCAGTGATAGAGGAGTTGATCTGGCCCATATCATAGAATCCGACACAGGAGCTGAACTGCCCGGTCAGGTCGATAGCAGTCAAGACAGAGAACACCGTCAGGATAAACCAGGCGATAGGAGACCCGAACAGAGTCTTGAGCTCCGTAGAGGCTATGCGCTTAATTATGCCGCCGGTAATTTTGTTACTGGACATTATTCTTTAATTTTCCTGACAACTTAGCGAAAATCACATCCAGCGAGGTGTGGTCAAGGGAAATCTCCTTGAGGCGCCACCCATTCTCGATGCTGGCTGCCACGACACGCTCCGTGATGTCATCTTCACCCTGGAAACGCACGCGCCATGTATCTTTAGCCACATCGTCAATATTCTCGATGTCGCCGATTATAGAAGCGAACTCCTCCTTCGACGGAGGGCACGCCATTGTCACGGTGAAAGAAGAAGGGGCGACATAGTCGTCAAACTCCTTCATCGTGCCTGAAAACACCACCTTGCCATGATCTATCATACGGATCTGGTCACAAGTGGCCTTAACTTCCGAAAGAATATGAGTAGAGACCAGGACAGCGTGGTCCTTGGCGAGCTCCTTGATAAGCCCCCTTATCTCTACTATCTGATTAGGATCCAGTCCGTTGGTAGGCTCATCAAGAACCACGAAGCGAGGGTTGTGCACGATAGCCTGGGCTATTCCCACCCTTTGCTGGTATCCACCTGAGAGATTCTTTATCAGACGGTCGCTGAAATGCGTGATCTCACAACGCTCTTTGGCGGCATCGACAGCCGCGCGTATCTTCGACGGCTCCATACGTCTGAGCACGGCGCAATGCACCAGGTACTCATCCACGGTAAGATCCGGGTGAAGAGGCGGTTTCTGAGGAAGGAAGCCTATGTGTTTCTTGGCCTCGACAGGATTCTTCCTGAGGTCGATCCCGTTGATAAGGACCTCGCCCTCAGTCTGATTGAGCACTCCGCAGATGATATTCATCGTCGTGGACTTACCGGCTCCGTTCGAGCCAAGAAGTCCCAGAATGCCGTTCTCCTCTATTGAGAAATTTATATCCCTGATCGCCCAGTCAACGCTGTAGCGATGAGATAGATGCCTTACTTCTACTATGTTAGCCATTATAGATAATAAAAAGACCGTCTCACGACGAGTCACGTCGTGAGACAGTCCGTTAAATCAAATTAAAGAGTAGCCCACTTTACGTATTTAGCGTAAGAAGCCGCAGAGTAATTTCTGAAATACTGAGAGGTAGTATCAAAACCACCTGTATAGTGAATCTCCTTGCCATCCCTGTTAGATGTACAAGTAAGGTTGAACTCGATAGCCGTGTCTGTCAAAGTAATTGTACCGCCAGTGACAGGAGCGACTGTACCGGTATAACTATTCTTGACAGCGCAGTATGAGTTCTTGTACGACGCGGTGATATTACAGATAGTATTTACAGCGGCGCCTTCAGCATTCGAAGGAGTTGTCGCATTGTATGTATAAACACCTGAAGGAATAGGCGTACTGCAATACTTACCGTTGAAGTTCTGTACAAACTCCCATGGAGAGGCTGTCTGGAGAACCATCTGCACAGTGTAAACGTTATTTACACCTGAAGACCAACCCATGATGAATACATTTCCACCATTCTGATAAGCGTCACCGAACCACATTCCGGCATACAGGGTCTGAGGGAATGCGAAGGTAAAGGCCGCATCCTCATCCGGCTGAGGCTCGATATGGCTGTCGAGGATATCCACATTGACGTTCTCGAACTTATAGACATACTCAAACTGATCTCCGACAGGAACGACGTCCCAGTTGGCGTCATAATCATAGCCCTTCATAGTAAGGTGCACATCGAAGGTCATAGTGCCCTCGACACCGTTAGAAACCTCGACATAACCTCCGAGGATGTCAGCATAGTAGTAGCTGGTATCAGCGGCGTCCTTGATGATATAAGCTCCATTAGCGGCGAGAGCTGAACCCTCGTAAAGGTCAGTACCTGTAGCGTAGCCGCCTTCTGCTGTCTTAGCCTCCTGGAACACATATTTACCAGGAACGATCTTGGTGTTGTCGCCACCGTTAGCTGAGAGAAGCGAGAAGCCCATATTGTAAACCCAAGGAATGTCCTTAGCCGGAGATGCGCTTGGGTAAAGAGTCACTTCATACTCAACCTGCTTGTTACCGAAGAAGGTGTTGTAAGTACCCTTATAATTAATATAAGAAGCGGCGCCGACATTCTTGACCTCAACGGTAGGAATCGTTCCGGCAGCTGAGAAAGAGTGAACGAGTTCATGCTCGTCAACGAGCTCAGCGCTGAGGGTGTAGTCTGTGCCTGAAGCGGTGATAACTACGCTACCGTCAATGACGACAATCTCCTTACCGTCCTCTACGATAGTAGTGTAGTATGCGTTGTACTTGTCAGCAGGCTTGATAGAGAATGTGCCAGGGGCGTGGTTGCCAGCGGCGTCAACCTCATACTCACCAGCGAAGCTCTTGCCGTCTGTGTTGATACAGATGACGACTGAACCGTTAGCGGAAGTAAAGTTGAGAGCATACTCAGTGAAGAAGTTAGGGCATGACGCAGAGTAGTTTCTCGGATCCATTGAAGCGCCGAGGTCATATACTGAATCGAGAGACATAGCGCTCTGTGAAGGGCCCTGTTTTACTTTATATACGTTCACGTTTCCGTCAGCGGCGGTAACGGTGACAGTAGCTGTACGAGTCTCGATAGTAGGGTTAGCCATTACTGAGAGAACCACGCTGTTATCAACTGGAGCGGCCTTGGTAGTGACTACGCTTACCCAATCAACGTCAGAGACAGCTGTGAAGCTCTGATTTGTGTTGACCTTGACAGCGATTGTGTGAGCGTCAGCGTTGACCTCGATCTCTGAAGAAGCGTTGAACACCTCAACGAAGCCCTGCTTAACGATCCATGAAGCGGTCTTCTTGCCAGCCTGGAGGGTAAGAGTCGCCTGACGAGGCTCGAAAGTGTCGTTAGCTGCGATCTTCACAGTAACGGTAGCCTCACCAGCCGCACCTGAATCTGGAGTCACGCTCACCCAAGGTGAGCTGGAAACCATCTCCCAAGCATTGTTGGCAACGAATGTGATAACCTGCTCCTCACCTACTGCGGAAGCTGAGATCTGAGAGGCAGAGATGCTGAGCTGATCCTCAGGAGCCTCTTTCTGGCAAGACGCGAATGTAAAAACACAAGCGAGCACTGCCATCGCGAAAAATTTCACATTTCTCATAGCGATAAAATTTAAAAGGGTTAATATAAAATTTGTTAATAATTTATCTCATTGTCTCTGTAACGGAAGTGATACGTCCGAAGCCGCCGAAGCTTCCGTTATCTTTATATGTGAACATTCCTGTAGCGACATTGAAAGGCCTGAGGTAAACCTTGCCCTCGCCCGTTGTCTCGTTATAGGTAGTGATTATTATCTGCATCCTGTTCGTGGAAAGGATGAACTTGTATTTGTCATCATACTTACAGTTGCCATACCAGCCCTGCAGATACTGCTGTATGCCTGTAATCTTCTCAGCCGCTGAGTCAGGCTTCCAGGAAAGAGCCTTGGTAGTGAAGTTGCCGGAGGTCAGAAGCGAAGAGTAAATCTTATCCTCGGTAGCATAGAAGAACAGGTTAGCGTTATCGCAGAAAGCGTATGATACAGCCTTGTCAGCGTCTGTGAGGTTCAAAGGATGTATTTCAGCCACCTTGTTATTTCCGGCGTTGAGAATCACGGCGTTGTAAGAGCCGTCCGAGCCCTTGAGGATATATATGCAGCATCCTCCGTTGAACTCTCCGCATGCTACGCTGGTCTTGTCGGCGAGGAATACCTCGTCCGGAGTGACATTTCCGACCATAGTAGTGAGCGAACTCTGGTGAACGGTCCAGCAGCGCTGCGTGTAGAACTGATGATTGACGTCATCGTAAGCGTAGATGTCTCCCAAGTCCTGGGTCACAGAGCAGAAATTAGAAGGCTTGAATCCGCATTCCTTGCTCATAGGGTTAGTGACGACGGCGAACTGATGATCCATCAATGAGCTGACAGTGAACATATTGCCGTTACAGAGGACCTGGCAGCTGACCGCTCCGGAGTTTCTCACGTATGTGACATCGTATTTATCTGCCGAATAACCCATGAAGCAATCCCCGTCTGTACGGACTACAGTATAAGTTGTAGGGTCGATGGCGTAGAAGCACTTGTCCGTCGCGATGTGCACAATTGACTCATTAAAGGATTTAACCTGAGCGGCGCCCATATCGGTCAGGACAGAGAACTCCATAGAGCGGATAGAACCCTGCAAAGGAGTATCACTGACAATGCCCATGATATCCCTTGTGATATGGAAATCAGAACCCACATAGCCGTATGTGAGAGCAGGTGAACTGATAAGGTCCAGCATAGAGGTCTGGCCACCATCCTTGGTGTGACCCACGAGGAGTCCTTCGCCCAGAGATGACGTGATGAAGACTTTCCAATACTTGACCTTCTGATACCCGCTTTCCTTATTCGTTACAGTCAATGAAAGAATGTAAGGTACATCGGAGGCTGGCTGTACAAGTTTGAAGGAAATATCATGTCCGTCGCCGAGGAAAGCCCTTCCCTTGGTGTTGTCTGCAGCCATGTCAATCTCCCAGAGATAGCTCAGCTGGGAAGCCATGACTCCGGACTGGATAGCTGTGGCGCTCATTTTCAACTGGTCTCCGTAGGAATATGTAATGGTCTCATCCTCGATTGAGGAAGTGATCAATATATCCGGATACACACTTGTGCGCATGGTGCTCTTGTCAGAATAGCAGGAGCACATCAGCAGCGAAGCCGCGATAAAAAGTAAAATCTTCTTCATGACGCTATCAGTTTTTGAAAATAGTTGAAAGGATAGTTGGAGGCGTATCTGGCTTTGTGCCCTTTCCTACCGCTGTGGAATAATTCGTATAGACTTCGAAGTCATCGCTGTGCATATACGGATCATCAGGATGGGCGAGGTCGTGTTCCTGTACGAAATCATAGAACACCTTGGCCTGGGCATACCACCATGTAAAGATACGATACGACAATTCCGGGTCATTTCTCGCGCCGTTGGTATAGCCTGCTCTCTCCACCTCATCGCCAAGCACCTCCACAAGAAGCTTATGGTAGTTCTTGCTGTAGCCGTTGCTAAAGAAATAGAACCATGACTGCCATACGTTAGGATTTGAAGGGCGCATGTACTCATCGCTCCAAGCCACGCGGCAGACATCAGCGTCATATTTGAGATACGAGAAATCCTTATTTTTTCTGATAGCGAGAGTCGTAGTCCTGGTCGGGACCTCAAGGGTCACAGGCTGGACTTTGAGGATAATCTTTCCTGAGAGCTCTCCGGAGGGAACGTATGCGCGCTCGATAGTGAAATCCGTCCCCAGGACGGCGTTATTATAGCTTGAGTCCACGACCTCGACAGCGATTTCCCTGTCATAATCGACGGCCGGCCCATAAAGCTTGAGATTGACCGTACACTCGACCACTCCGCTCTTTCCTCTGAGGGAGAACTGCGAGTACACAGGATCGAAGAATACGCAGGAATCCTTCACAGCATACACGGGAACTTGCTTCTCCGAGCACGATATGACCAGCAGCGAAAGCGCTACGGCTAGCGACAAAATTGAAACAATCCTTCTCATAGTCTATAATTCCTGTTTACGTCCATAATTAATCTCAGCGTCCGGATAAGGCAAAGTCATGTCCTGCACCCTGGTCGCACGGCCAGTATGAGAGAATACAAATCTCGAATACACATTCTTGCACACATGCTTCATGTGATACAGAATCTGTCCTTCGTTGATAAACTCCCTTTCATACTCCTGCGCGAGAACATCCGCCACGTCCACCGTAGATGGAAGATTCTCCTGAATGCCCCTATGCTTTCTGACCTCGTCCAGAAGAGCTCTGGCGTCGTCATCACGATTCTGAGCGATGCGGGCATCGGCGAGGATAAAGTACAGTTCAGGGAGCTTGATCATTGGCATGAGGTTTCTGTATTTATCCCAATAACTGCTTGAGCCGTAAAGCTTGTAGCAGTCATATCCGCCCTGATTGTATTTGAGAAGCAACGCCTCGCCCCTTATATCTCCTAGAATCAGTTCCACATCATCAACCTCATAAGGCATGATGAAAATATAGGAGAACGTCTCATCAAGATGGAAGGCCTCAGAGGTGCTGGCGCCCGGGATAAGATACCCCATGGTACGCTCATACAATCCCGTACACTCAAGAGAGAAAAGGTGCTCTGAAGAGAAGGTCCAATCCTTTCTGTCGTTATCGTAAGTAGTGAGAATGGCTTCCTGGTCCACCCAACTGGCGCCTCCGTTTGTCGTGATACCGTCAAGGGCGAGCTGAGCGTACATAGCGGCGTTGTCGTAGTCCTCCCTCCACTGATAGATTCTCGCGGCGAGAGCCTGGACAGCGTAAAGGTTGAGATGACGGCGGCGGTTATTCCAGTATCCGTCAGCGTTAGGTCCCTCGTTGAATCCCGAAGGAATGACGCCGGTTACAGGATCCTTGGCAAGAAGTCTCAACGATTCGTTCAAGTCCTTCATGAGAAGCTCCGCTGTCTCCTTATATGTAAGCTGAGGAGTCACCTGCATGCCATAATGAAGAACATAAGGGATAGTCAGTTTGGAGGAAGCCACGCTGTCCCAGCCCCATATTCCGAAGGTACGCATAAGGTCGAAATGGCAATATGCCCTTATCGCGAGAAGCTCTCCCTTTATAAGGTTGAACTCCAGTTCGCTCGAGAAGAGATCCTTCGCTCCCTCAAGACGGTCAAGAATCATATTGGCGTTCGCGATTATGTTGTAATAACCTTTCCACAGGGTGGCTATATCCTCGCGGACATTGACATGAGTGTAATTATGGTTCTGAAGATTCATCAGCTTCGCGCTGGTGAAATTCTGATAAGGGCAGCAGATGATATCATTCATATACCACGTAGCATACATTCCGTACGCGTCGCTGGAACCCATGGTGATATACACTCCGGAAAGAGCGTCCAGGTATCCGTCACGGCTTTTGAGGATCTCGTCGGCCTGGAACTGAGTGGAGGAAGTGGCCTGCAGCCATTTCTCGCAGCTGACCGTCGAGAAGGCGGCCAAGGCTATAAATATATATGTCGCTATTTTTTTCATATATTTCTAGAAAGTGGCTGAGATTGAGAATGATATTGAACGTGCGTATGGATAGTATGTACCCCTTTCTATCTTTATCGAAGAGAGGGTGATAAGGTCGCTGCCGTAAAGGCTCAGACGAAGCCTGCTCATGCGGGCCTTGCGTATCAGCTCGTACGGAAACGCGTAATAGATAGTGGCGGACGAAAGGTTCATCACGTTGTTTTTCTGCACGAAGCGTGAAGTCGCCATCGTTGGTGAATTCTCTCCGTTACGGAACTGCACCGGCTGTCCGGCGATTTCCTTGTGCCAGCGGTCCGAGAAGATACGTCTGTCGACGTTATCGCTGACAGAAGTATTCTCCACCATGCCCACAAGAGTGCTGTTGTATTTATATCCGCCGCCATAGTATGTGAACACCACGCTAGCTCCGACGCCGTGTATTTCCATATTGAAACCGAAGTTTCCGTTGAAAAGAGGGTCTGAAGAGCCGCAGTTCGCAAGATCCGTCGCAGACCACGTATTGGTCACAGTACCGTTCTTACGCACAAAGATCTCATTTCCCGTGACCGGATCGACACCCAGAGACTTCACAGCCCAGATAGAATGCAGTGGCATGCCGTCGTAATACTGGATGACAGGAAGCTCGGATTTATTATCCTTCGCATATTGCTGCTGCTGTTGGTTGTACGCCCTCATGGCGTCCGACACCTGCAGAATCCTGTTGTCATTTACCGCGATCTTGGCAAGAAGCGCGAAATAAGAGCTCTTCTTCTGGAAGACAGTGTAGGTAAGACCGAGCTCGGCTCCCTTATTCCTGATTTTTCCGAGGTTATCGCTTACCATCGAGAATCCGGTCGAAGGAAGGAGCGTACGGTTGAACACGAGGTTCTTAGTATCCGCGATATAGAAGTCCGCAGTAAGGTTGATAGCCTTTGTACGGAAATCAAGGCCGAGGTTATAGTCCATCTTCTGCTCCCAACCCAGGTTAGGGTTCTCCATATTGCCCAGATACACTCCAGAGAAGCCGTTATAGTACTTGTCGTTGAAGTAATTATAGACAGCTACAGAGTTGTTGGACATGTAGTTCTGGTTTCCGGAAGATCCGAGGCTGAAACGAAGTTTGAGCATTTTCATCCACGAGGCGTTCATCCACGCCTCGTTGTGGAGGTTCCAAGCCACGCCGGCGCTCCAGAATGTTCCCCAACGGTTGTTTGTTCCGAAAACAGAAGACGCGCTGCCCTTGACAGTACCGTCAAACATGTAACGGTTCTTGTAAGAATATCCCACGGTAAGCAACAGACCGAGGTTACGGTTCAGTCCGGAACTACCGGTAGGAGTAGCGTCAGCTGCATATTTGCGCGCGAAGATGATATCATCCATCCTGCTGTTAGGGAATCCGGCAGCGTAATGGGTGACCTCGCTGTATTTGGTCTGAGAAATCTGGTACTGAGCCGTAGCGAACACATCATGATCATTCGCGAAGGTCTTGTTGAACTGAGCTGACACGTCGCCCGAGAAAGACGTATATGAGCCGTTAGACGCCTCATAGCTTCCCTTGCTCAGGAGAGCGTCCTGGGTCTCGCTGTCATAGTTAGAGAAGAACTTGCTATGCTTTGAAGGATAGAAGGTCTCAGCCGAGGTCCTCTTAGTGTCTATACCGAAACGTCCGACTATCTTGAGAGCCTTGATAGGAGAATACTCGATATAGAAATTGTCCGTGAAGTCAAGATATGACTTGGTATCCTTCACATTGAGCTGGGCGTCATAGAGCGGGTTGGCCACGTATGAGCCGCCGTCAAGGATATGGTAGAACTTTTTGACGATGTTCCCTTCATCATCGTAAGGATTGAAATAAGGGTTCATCTTCGCGTAATTGTAGAAGTTTCCGTAAGGAGACTCCTTGGAACGCATCCAAGAGATGCTCATGATGTTGCGGAACTGCCAGCGTTTGTGGCGATACGCGAGATTCATGTCACCGCTGACAACCTCACGTGAGGAACCCTTCATCGCTCCCTGGATATTGTTGTAAGCGAAGGTGGTGAAAGACTTGAGTTCCTTATTTCCTATCTCGACGGAAAGAGAATGCTTGTTGCTCACGCCGGTGCGCAAAGGCTTGGACAGCCAATAGACGCTCTCCCCTTCCATGGCCCTTTTCAGACGCTTTGAGTAAACTTCCTGGGCCATCATCATGTCAGAGCTGGAAGTGAAGTTGGTATAGTAGCCCTCGCGGCGCTCGACCTCAAGTTTCTCAAGGGCGTTACAGAGGTTGTAGCTGGAAAGATCCGGCATCTCAAGGGAGATGTTGCCGTTATAGGAAATCGCAGTCTTACCAGAATCAAGAGACTTGGTCTCGATGACGATGACACCGTTTCCTCCCTTTGAACCATAGATAGCCTTCGCGGAAGCGTCCTTGAGGATGGTGATGCTCTCGACACGGTTCATATCCATATCCTGGATCTTCTCGACCGTAGTCTCGAAGCCGTCGAGGATGAAAAGAGGCATGTTCACGTCCGCGACGAAATTACTCTTGAGGGAGGTTGTCTCCATTCCGAGCGACGAGGCTCCGCGGATCTGCATCGAGGTCATCGCGTTAGGGTTGGATCCCTGCTCAAGGTTGTCCAGAACGAGAAGGGACGGATCGATGTTCTTGAGGGACTCAAGCACGTTCTTATTACCGACCTGGCGAAGAGTCTCTGAGTTTACGGACTGTACGGCGCCGGTGAAGCTGTCAGCCTTTCTGGTATAGATACCGGTCACGACAGTCTCTTGGATCATCTCGGCGTCGAGCTGTAGCTTGACAATCGAGGAGCCTTCGATAGAAAGCACCTGAGTCTTGTAACCGAGAAGCTCGAAGGTGAGTTCCTTACAGTTTTTTGACACGACGATTGAGTAACGTCCGTCACGGGAAGATACCGTACCACCCTTAGGGTTTGAGGCATCATAAACGACGACGCCTTCGGCGGGTACGTCATTCTCGTCGAGAATCACTCCGATGACCGTTTGACTCGATTGAGAAAAAGCGGGGAATTCGCTAACAAATGCAAGCGACAAGCAGCAAACGATTACAAATCGTAAGCATGAGCCCATTTGTTGTTTAAGATAACAACCTATCATTACTTAAAGTGCACTAAAAAGTTCCGTAAAATTAACAATTTAACTTAAAAAACGAAAGAAATGAAGCGATATTTTAAAACTTACAAATTGTAATTCGACGACAGAGAATTATCTATTTATTCCAAATATTCAGTCATTCGTTCCACATATTATATTTTTAGGTAAATTCGCGGACAGAACAGACTTAGCTACAATTTAAACTTCATGGACATCACAAGAATAATAGTCGAGACACAAAACGCATACATCCCCGTCAAGATTTCAGAAATCATCTTGGCGGAGTCGGACTTCAAGACATGCGTAATCTACACCGCGGCAGGTGCGAGGCATCCGCTAGGCATGAGCCTTAAAAAGCTTGAGGAAACCCTCGGCACGAAAGAATTTATCAGAGCCTCACGCCAATGGCTAGTAAGGCTCGACATGATAGACTACATCGAGAAATCGTTTCTATCAAAAAGCTGCCTGATCCTGAAAGACTCAGCAGGACCAGGCAGAATAGAAGTCAGCAATGACAGGTTGAAAGCGATTCTGGAGGCATTAGAGGCTTAGAATCTATATCCAAGACCCACGACAGGGGTCACGCCTATCTTGCCCTTAGGTCCGACAAGGACCGTGGCGTTGATGCAGAAACCCTTGGCGCAGAAGCCAAGGCCGGCGCTCGCATGAGAAGGAGTGACTCCGCCCCAGCGATATCCACCCATCACATAGACAGCGTCCTTCCAGTTATAGCAAAGGCTGCCGGCGGCGCAGTAAGGCTTGGCAAGGCCGAAGACATACTCAAATTCAGCGGCTGGCACGAGGTGATGGACCTCACCCATGACAATATCATAACCGGCGCTTACAAAGACAGAACCCGGAAGATTGAACTTCTCGCCCTCTGATGAGGCCACCTTCGGAGCGAGATTACGACCTCCGACCACGGCGTTAAAGCCAGCGAAAGTAACCTGGACAGCAGGATTGAAGGTCACGCCATTGATGACATATTCTTTTGCAAGAGCACGTCTAGCGTATCCTATCTCAAGTCCGAGCGCTACATGCTCGCCTATGGCTCCGCTGACGCCGACGCTGGCGCGGAGAGTCTGAGGCTTGAAAGTGCCGATGAGCTCCCCGAAGTCATCGATGACATCATAAGGAGTCTCCAGCTGCTGCGCGTAGCGAGCCCTGACTGCGAGAAAGTCGCAGACCTTAGAGTAGGCGTCCACGCTGATATGATGGGTAGAGTTCAGGTCATAAAGCTGATACCCGACTCCGGCATATCCTCTTGACACGCCCCTCATAGGTGACGCGGCGTTGTCAAAGAGAGATATACTTGCCTGAGCGGCGCTGAATGGATTCTGGTCTATAGCGAGGAAAGGCATAGTCACCTTATCTTCCTGCGCGAAAAGAGCAAGGCTCAAAGAAAGAGCAAAAACAGTTGAAAGTATCTTTTTCATCATTCCCGAGCATTAAAGTTTGACTATGTTCTTTTCGTACGAGCTGTCGCCGTAGCTTACCTTGACTTTATAGCGTCCAGGGGCGAGAGAGCTCATGTCAGCCTCGAAAGGCGCGAAAACGCTGGCGTTGCCATTAAAGGTCTTCACCAATGCTCCGAATTCAGAGTAAACCTGGAGCTTCACTTCCCTTTCGTATCCGACCCTTACATAGAGATTGGTCTTGACAGGGTTAGGATAGAGAGTAGGACCTACTGAATCGTCGTACACACCGATCTTGAACTCCTTGGTAGTCACGGCTCCGAAACCGTCCTTCGCGGTCATGGTGATAGTCGCCACGCCGTTCTTACCGGCCTTGAAGAAGTACGTAGTACCGCTGCCTGAGACTGAGACAACATCCTGGTTGTCGCTGACGCATGTGATTGTCATGTTCTCCCCGTCAGGCTCGCTCCAGTACTGAGACAAATCAAGTGTCATACGCTCGCCGGAAGAAGACAAGACCATGTCTGAGATATTCCTGACAAGCTCAGGGGCACGGTTCTCAAGGACAGTGTAAGTAAGGGTGCTGGATGCCTTAAGGCCGAGCACGTCCTCCGCGGTAGCGGTGATAGTACACTCGCCATGGAACTTGCCGCTTCCGTCACCGATGTTCACGGTAGCCGATGTACCGTTAATCTTAGGCTCAGAGATAGGGTTTGATGACACGACTGAGAACTTCAGCGGCGTCTTGCCCTCAGGGTCTGTAGCCGAGAAGCTGGCTGAGAACTTCTCGTACCATTTAAGGACGGTAGGACCTGTATAGGTAGTCTTGATGACAGGAGCCTGGTTGACGTAGATCTTGTAAGTGATAGACTGTGAGGCGCTAGCGCCATAAGGATCGACAGCCTTGACTGATACGGTATGATTTCCCACGTAGGCCTGCTCAGCCTTGAACTTGACAGCGTACTGTCCGCCAGAGAGAGCCTCAAGAGTAGAAGAGCCGTCGCCCTCGAGGGTGACATTAAGCTGATCACCATCCTGGTCCTCGACCTTGACTACAGCCTGCAGACTCTGTCCCACGGCCACCTCGTTCTCGTAAGTTCCCACAAGAGTGACCTTCGGAGTGTGGTTATTGATTATCGTGTAGGTGATAGGATAAGTGGTGACTCCACCCTTTGAGTCATCAGCCTTAATTGTCGCGTTGTGGACTCCGGCGTTAGCGGCGGACACGTCAAGCACTACCCTGTACGCTCCAGGAGCGGTCTTGACAAGGCTCGAGCTTCCGTCATTCTCGTAAGTCACTTTGAGCTCGTCATTGTTGGCGTCAGTGATAGAGAAGTCAATGCTGAGAGAATTACCCACGAGGACGGTATAATCGCCGGTGTAAGTGGTAGAGATGACAGGAGGATAGTTCTGATAAATCTTGTAAGAGATTGTCTCCTGGGTCTTCTGACCGGTGGCGTCAGTCGCCGTGATGACAGATGTGTGCTCGCCGATAAAGCGCTGAGAGGTCTGGATTACGACAGAGAAATTATTGTCCGATCCGTTGAAAAGAAGGGCTGAGCCGTCAGATTCGATGGATACGGTTACGGCGTCGCCGTCAGGATCAATGACCTTGTAAAGAAGAGTGACATCTGAACCGACAGGAATATCGTGCTCGAAGGTACTCAGAGCCTCGATTATAGGAGCGTTGATAGCCAGGATCACATATTCGATCTCGACTGAGTCTTCGCCACCCTTGCCGTCAGTAGCCTTAAGCGTAGCCTTATGATTTCCGACGTTCGCGGCCGTGGTCTTCACATCGACGCGGCAGCTGTTATTGCCGGTCTTTGTCATAGTGGCGGAACCGTCACCGGAGAAGGTGAATGTGCAGACATCACCGTCCTGGTCGGTAGCCGTGTAGTTTATTGAAAGGATCTCTCCGACGCGGGCTTTATAGTTTCCCGTGTATGTAGTGGAGATAACCGGAGGATAGTTCTGGAAGATGGTATAAGAAACCTCGATAGAAGTCTCAGCGTCCCTCGCGTCCTTCGCCGTGAGGGTAGCCTTATGGGTTCCTATGTTCTTAGCGATACCGTTGATGGTCAGACGATACTTACCGTTAGAGACCTTGGAGAGCGTAGCCGAGCCGTCGCCTGAGATGCTCATGGTACATTCTTCTCCTTCAGGATCGGTCAAGGTGTAGTCAACGCTGAGAGACTCGCCTACCATGACTCTGAAATCGCCCTTATAATCCGTCGAGATGACAGGAGGGTCGTTTCTGTTGACATTAGCCTCGAAGATGGCATAAGCGTCAACCATGCCCGCGATATTGTCCGAAGGCGATATGATTGTGCGGTTTTCGTTATCGATGAGCATGTTCCAAAGTTCAGTGTTGGTGAAGCCCTGACCTCCGAAATAGGAGACCACAAGAGCAGCTACACCGCTGACCATAGGGCAAGCCATGGATGTTCCGCACATGAAGCCGTAGTCACTTCCATCGACGCAGCTGAGAATGTATGATTTCCCATTAGAGCTTGAGAAACGGTCATGCTCTCCTCCAGGAGCGCATATATCCACCCAGTCACCGAAGTTTGAATAAGAGGCCCTCTTGCCGTCAGGACCCGTAGCTCCGACAGCCATGACCTTTGAGTAGTTCGCCGGAGCGCCGTTACCGACATTGTCGTTACCTGCGGCGAAAATCACGATTCCACCCTTCATCGGAGAATCAGGGAGCTGATTTCCGTCCTTGTCACATCCGGCGTATTTCACGAAATAATCGACAGCAGCCTTATCTGAAGAACTGATAGTCGCGTTCATGGCGGCGGTGTATTCCGAGCCAGTGAGCTGTCCGTCGTTGTTGTAGTCATAATTATAGCCCCAGCTGTTCTGGCTGATGACCGCGCCATGGTCGGCGCCCCATACGATAGCGGCCTGACTATCTCCGCTACGGGTTCCGAAAATCTGGCAGGACATCATCGTGACGCCGCCCTTTCCGTCCGAGCCACCCGCGACTCCGCAGATGCCCTTTCCATTGTTGTTGATACCTCCTACGATACCGGCGACATGGCATCCATGCTCTCCGGCTGTGATGGTATAATTTCCGGTTGTGAAGTTCTTACTTCCGTTAGCGCCTCCTGCGAGCACGACACCGTTGAGGTCAGGGTGATTTATCTGGATACCCTGGTCAACAATAGAGACAATAACGTGAGAATCTCCCGCGGTGTAGTTTTCCCATACCGGGACCACATTGATATCACAACCTTTGACGAAGCCGTTATACATGGTTCCGTCATTGAAATACTGCCACTGATAGGTCTTAGCGTATGGGTCGTTGAACGGTATGCCCAAGAGCTTTTTCTCCATCGGAGCCTCAGCCGTGACGACACCTCTGACCTCACCAAGTACAGCGACCGCTGTATTGGCGTTTACGCTTTCCTCATAGATGACCTTGAACCACTTATGCAGACCAGCCTGGCGATGGCGCGGCTCCCACTCCCCCGCGTCAGGGAACAGACGCTCGTACTTCACCCCTTTAATTCCGGGCAAAGAAGCGCCTTCAATGTTTTCACAAAAGAGATCGGCCGTCTGGTCATCCAGCTCGACAATAACCTCCTTGACTACCCTAGCGGCGACAGGATCGCCTACGGGAGTCTCTGTCTGTATCGAATTTGGACGGCTTTCACCGGCCTGGGAATCGACCAGTTCCTCATTCACACACGCGCACGTAAAAAAAGAAGCGAGCGCGAGGGCTGCATAATTCATGTATCTGCGTTTCATCGGCAGTACTTTAAAATTTTAAAAGGTAGGCCGGAGGATTCCGGCCCACCTTGGAAATATAAGATGTAATTAGATTACTTCACGAGAAGCTTGTGGCTTGAAAGCTTTGCTGACCTGTCAGCCTTCTTAACAGAAGCCTTAGCGGCAGCTGGCCTTACTGAAGCCTTGCGAGGCTGCTCTACAACCATCTTAGCAGAAGCGAGCTGAGCATTGACTGAAGTAGATGCCTTAGCGCTTGACATAGGAGCTGAAGCGACAGCGGCAGGTTTCTGTGGGCTTCCACCAGGAGTGATAGTCACAGTGAATGTGAGTCCCTTAGGGCTGCTTGGACTATCAACGTAGTACCATCCACCGTTATTGTAGCTAGCCATAGACTTGACAAGGTTGGTTCCCTGGAAAGTAATGACGTTGTCAGCGTATGTACCATTCGCGCTAATTGATCCGCCTGAGAAGAGACCGTAAGTACTTGACATCATGACGCCGAGGCTCTGTCTAGCCATAGAGCATTTAGTAGGGTCTGTACAGTCGATCTCTACCATGACAGCCTTATAGTTGGCAGTGTACTGCTTCATCTCCTCTGGAGTTGAGTCAAACCATGCGGCGATGTTGTGGTACCAGTAAGGAGAATCGAAATAGAACTTGCCAGGAGCGGAAGGATCTACATAGACATCGCAAGGAAGGTCGACATTGAATCCTTCACTAGAAAGACTGAACCAGCTGTCTACGAATACATCATGCCATACAGCTGTTCCGTAGAACGTAACGTCTGGAGCCTGAGACTCAGTGGTAGTGAATGGAGCCTTGAATACGGTAGAGATAAGATTAAGGTTCTCATCCAGAGCGTATGCGTAAGCGACATAGTTAGACTTAGCGCTCAGGTTCTTCGCATTCATAGTGTAAGCCTTGGTCTCACAGACACCATTGAGCATAAGATCCTCGAATGACTCGAAGCCATACTGAGCGTATGATGTACCATACTCATCTCTGAAGTAATCAAGATCAGCCTGGAAGAGCTCAGCGTCTGTAGCGAACTGATTCACATAACCCGCGCTCTCGACTGAAGGGAGATAGTAAAGAGCAGCGCTTGGAGTGAAGGTCACATCAGCAGTGACATCAGCGATGTTCTTAACCTGGATGTCGATTGTGAAGTCTGATGGATCCGGAGCCTCTTTTACGAACTCAATGACTTTGTACTTACCGGTAGCGTTACCGAACTCATCTACGCCGTAAACACCGTAGTAATAAGTACCTGGATCGAGAGCCTCGTAAGCGTCTACTGAATCACCAGTGCGATCGCCTGTAGGTGCCATGATCTCAAGAACCTCAGTGAATGACATGCTGTACATCATACCCATGTACCAGCAGAAGTACTTGAGGTCGTCAGCGCCAGCGAGAACAAGGTTAGTGTTGTTGAATGCGAGGTCAGGGAAATAATACTCGAAATCATCCTGGCTATAAAGGACAGTACCTACCCTACCGGTGAAGCCGTTAAGCTCAGTAGAGAATGTCTCAGGATACTCAGCGGAAGCGTCGAAGGCGTAAGAAACCTTCCAGTCAGCCTCCTCGAGAGTAGCGTCTGCGACAGAAGTAGCGACATAGTAGTAAACCTCCATATCACCAACCTTGCCGATCTTGCCAAGGTAACCGCCCAGAGCGACATGCTTACCTACGAGAGAAGCGATGTTAAGGTCATCAACAGGATCCACGATTCTGGTAGTGACACCATAAACGTTCTTGACGCTGTAAACGCCGTTATTAAGGGCGAGAGTACCGTCGAAGCCGACATAACCATTGACCGGATCAACACCATAGTAATCTGGGGTTGGTTCTGGAGCGACAACTGAAGCGGTGCTTACAGCAGCCTTGGCAGCAGTAAGATAGATGCCCTCGAAACCGTCAGTCATCTTGGTACCAGTAACATTGACAACATCGCCAACAGCTGCTACGACACCCTCAGCGTAAACGTAATCAGTACCGTCTGAAAGAAGAGCGCTGCTCTTAGTGACAGCTACGACAACGAGATCCTGTACAGAAGCTACAGCCTCATCGTCAAGATCAGCGAGGCCTGGGATAGTAGTGACAGTAGCGGCGACAGCCTTCTGGATTACAGCTACAGTCTTGATAACGTTACCGTCAGCACCGACGAGGTCGATGTTAGCTGAACGCTGCTCGCCAGTAAGGTTAGGCTGAGCTGAAACGGTGTAGTTATCAGTGTGGACAGCTTTGCTCTTTACAACAGTAAGCCAATCAACTGAAGGGTCAACTGAAAGAGTGTACTCCATGTTGGTTGTGATAGCGAGTGCGACCTCACCACCTTCAGGCTCAACCTCAGAAGCCTCGAGAACAGCCTCGAGAGTGCCCTCCTCGAACTGGAGAGACTTGATGTCAGTCTTGCCGCGTCCGTTGGTAGCATAAACGAATACCTTAGCGTTTCCACCGTTGTTGGTCACCTGGATGTTACCTGAAGCGTTGTCGGTAGGAACGACAACCGCGTCCCAAGTACCGATGACATTGAGGACGTCAACCTCTACCTCGTCACCATCCTTCACGCCCTTGAGGGTGTAAGGGATAGAAGCGGTAGAAGCCACACCGATGTCAGTGCGCTGCTCGATAACCATGTAGAAAGGAACTTCCTTGTTGATCACGTAAGGAGTCTCACCGATCCAGAAAGTAACGGTCTCCTCACCATCCTCGATAGAGATAGGAAGAGTCTCGGTCTGACCCATTACAGGAACAGAAGTCCAAGTCTTACCCTCATCGTAAGAAACCTGCCACTTACCCTCGTTGATACGGAAGATAGGAAGAGCGGCATGTACCGGGATAGGGTTGTTGTCCGCGTCAAGGAGAAGCTCACCGTTTACAGTCCAATAGAACTCACCGTTAACTTCCTTAGCGCTGATGACAGGAGATGCGCCGGTGTCACCGGTATCACCCTTGTCACCCTTGTCGCCCTTATCACCTTTGTCACCCTTGTCACCTTTATCTCCCTTGTCACCTTTGTCACCCTTGTCACCTTTCTCACCGTTCTTGATAACGATGGTGGTGTTGTCAGAGAAATAGACAGTAGAGACACCGGTAGCAGGATCGGTAGTCACCTTGGTAACAGTGACACCTGCCTGGAGAGCGGCGATAGTAGCCTGGATGCCAGGTACGGTCCTCGTATTGAGTTCCTTAACCTGCTCCTCGAGTTTAGAGACTCTCTGATCGAGGTCAGAGACTTTGTCGTTCAAATCGGAAGCGTCAAAACATGACACAACCATCATTGCAGCGGCAAACAAACTAGCGATTAAACTTTTCTTCATAATATAATTGTTTAGATATTATTTGCTAAGGAATACCCTGTGCTTAGCAGGGACACTCTGGGCCTTGATAGCCTTCATAGTCTGGTTGAACTCCTTGACAGTGAGCACATGAGAAGGATCGACCTTCACGGCGTTCTTCACCGAGAGAGCGTTGCTCTTGCTGTAAAGAGACTTCACTGAAGAAGTGCCGCTTGCCTTAGAAAGGGAGTATGGCAATTCTCCGAGCTCATTCTTGAAGGTATAGATAGCAGTCTTGGCGGCATCCATAGCGACGACACCGAACTCGCTGAATGTATATGTACCACCGTCGCTGAGCTCGACATCAAGTCCTGTCATGACAAGCTTGCCGGAAGCGTCCACGACACCCTTACAAGCGTCATACATGCCAGTGCCGGAAGTGATGACATATGACTCGCCGTCGATGACAGCGGAAGCCATATAGTAGATGTTCATCGGGTCCTCTGGAGCGCCGATAGATACGTTGGAAGCGGCTGCTGTGCCTGTACCACCCTTGAAGACGACTGAGCCGTCAGCTGAGTTGAAGGCGACATCCATAGGTGACATCCACTCGTCATCCCATCCCTGCCATCCTACGACAGCGATTGACTTATCAGCCTCTACCTGCTGGAAATCAGCGACCCAAGACTCAGCTGAAGAGTCAGCAGGAACACCTTCCCATGCGGCTACGAACTTGTTGAAAGCCGCGGAGCCTGTACCGCCCTGGTTTCCACCGCCGTTGTCTCCGCCGCCGTTACCGCCCTCTCTGGTAAGAGTAGCAGGAACCTTTGTAGCGTCAGCGAACTTCTTGAGAAGAGAATACTTGCCCTCTGGTGTCGTAGCGATGTAAACAGCGAGCTCGACAGTAGTTTGTCCACCGTCAGAGTTGACAACGCCTGGAGTCAATGTAGCAGTGCCGTCAGCGTTGATAGTACCGGTAGCTATAGTGTATGGCTGAGCACCTGGAGTCCAGAAGTTACCTGCGGCAGTAGCTCCGTAGAAACCTACGCTGCACTCGCCGGCGCTAAGAGTCTTGGTACCTACCTCCTGCTGAGCGAAGAGAATGAGTGAACCATTCTCATAGCCGGCCTCGATCTTAAGGTCAGTGTAACCCTCGATACCGCTAATAAAGTAAGACTCTTCCTTGACATTCTCGGAGATTGTCCAAGTGTCATACTGTGAAGTAGAAGTTCCGTGGAGGACCTTCCAGTCACCGAGCCATGCGGAGTAACCCTTAGGAGTGTCTCCGCCGCCACCGCCACCACCATTGGTCTTGGTGAACTCGCAGAACTGATATGAACCGCTAGGCTCACAGTTCTCGTCCAGTCCGATAGCGATACCGTAGTAGTCGCCCTCCTCGAAGATGTCGAAGATCTCGAAATCTGTTCCGTCATAGTAGAAGTCAGAATATGTAAGGTCGAGACCATATGCCGCACCATAGTAAGCGATGTACTCATCATACTGAGCCTTCATCACAGAAGCGAGCTCCATTTCGACGAAGTCCTCAAGAGAAGTCTTGCCGAGCTCACTCTTCTTGATAGCGTAGATTCCGTAAGGATTAGATACGCTATCGTCAGTGACAGTGTTCTGGACCTCCTCTACGTCATCACCCTCGTACTTCTGTACGCCAAGGTAAGTGACTTTCCAGTTAGAATCCTGAACCATGAAGTTCTTGCCGTGCTGGGTCACAGTGATGACACCCTTGTCAGCACCGAGGCTCCACTGGATCTTCGCCACTCTCTGACGATTGTTCTCGACAGCCTCAGCCTCGTTCTCTGCGACCTTAACCTTGAGAGCGTCCTCGGTGATCTCGAGAGTAACCCAGGAAGCGTCAGCGACAGCGACCATCTTCTCGTCGAAATCGTATGGGAACTCAAACTCAGCGGCAGCGGCCTTGAGAACCTTATCAGGAGCTGAGAAACCGGAAGTACGGAGGCCGTACTGCATCACGACAAACTTGACAACCTGTCCTTCAGCCTCAGCCTCGATAGTAGCATAGCGAGACTCGATTGAATCATTAGCGCCCGCGGTGGCGAAAACCTTCACGCCCTCGACACTGACCTCAAGCCATGGGGCCTTTGTAGTGACCTTGACAGGAGCTGAAGCCATCTCGATGCTCGCGGTACCACCGGCAGCGGCTATCTGCAAGTCAGCCTTGACTACAGGGCTGACCTCTACGACCGGCTCAACCGGCTTCGTACATGAGAATACGAAGCCTGTGAGCATAGTCGCTAATATAATTAATGCTTTTTTCATCATAGTTGGTCAATTAGCGCTTTTTCATGTAAGTCAGATAAGGAATCTGGCTGTTGCCCCATCCGGTGAACTGACCCGTGCTCTTGCCATTAGCGTCAGTACCCCAAAGGATCCAAGAATCAACAGGAGAATCAAATACACCGTTGTCCTCGAACTCGAAGCGTCCGGCAGACTCAACCCAGTGGATGGTGACTCCCGTGTCGGTATCCCAAGTAAGGCTTCCGCCTCCTGAGAGTGACCAAGCGGCGAGATAGACAGTTGTAGAACCGTCAACTCCGACAACCTGAGTATTCCAACGCAGACGACCAAGGCCCTTGTCGTATGTAAGGTTGACTGTGAAGTTAGGGTTCAAACCGCTCATGACGTAACCAGAGCCGTCCTCGGTTGGAGTAAGGGTGACATTGAATGTCCTTGTACCATTATAGTAACCGAACTCGAAATCACCTGCGAACTCTGAATAAGGAACATAATCATCTGGAAGTTTACCCTTGAGGGTGAAAACGCCATTGGTGAGGAGGTTGTTATTAGCAACGTACCAGAGGTAATCGATAGTGCATCCGTCAACTACGAGAGGATAATAAAGTCTCATACCGTCGTTTGTGAAAACGAAAGGAGCCTCAGTATAATCGTCCTCACCGCTTCCGTAAACGATAGTGATCCATCTGTTGTTAACGTCAACTGAACCAGTAACCTCTGTCTCACCGATCTTACCCTCGAAAGAAGGAGCGCAGAAATTCTCGGCGTTCTCAGCGACTGCGGCTACATACTCCAGAGGAGTCATCTCGCTGTCGAAAGGACGGAGGATATACTTTGTAGCGGATCTCTTACCGAGGAGTTCAATCTTCTCCTTGCTGTAGCTGAGAATCATGTACTCAAAGTCACTGTGCATAGCCTCATAGCTTGTTGATGAAGGCGTAGCGAAATAGTGAAGCACAGGGTTGTTAGTATCGAAAGAGAGAACCGGACCGTTATCGTATGTGAACTTATAAAGGCTGGTGTACTCCTGCTCAGGGTCAAGCTCTGATGCGGCTACGACCTGATCCACGCCCTGGAATTTGAGGACGTATGAGTATCCGCCGTATTGAGCGCTGTTACCTGCATAGTAATCAAGGAACCAAGTCTTGTTACCGTCAAGGAGAATATCTTTGACTTCCTGGATATACTCCTGCATACGAGCAGATGATGAAGTCTCGAAAACGTCCTTCTCCTCCTTGAGGCAGGACTGAGCCGGAAGCAGCATAGCAGCCGCCGCCAGGGTCATAATTATCTGTCTTGTCTTCATATCTTCAATCGTTATTTAAGAGTGATATCTGTAAGGTCAACCTTGCCTGAGACGACGTCATCCTGACGACGGAGGATAGTCTTACGGAGCTGATCCAGGTCGATGCCCCAGCTTTCCTGCATGTAAAGACGTACTACGTCGAGCTTAGCGGAGATAAGAGCGGCGGCGTCTGCGCCTGCAGCCTCAAGCTGAGCATCCCAGTATGCCTGGTCGTGAGTAGCATAGATAGAAACCATCTCCGCGAAATCCTCACCGTCAGAGTGCTGGGCATAGTCGCTGATGAAACCGTTCTGGAGATACTCCTTGTTGAACGGCGCCTCGCTCCAAGAGTCTGCTACATAGCCTGAACCGGTGATCATCTTGAAATCTACAGGATAATCCTTAGTCTGGTTGAGGATATGGGTGAACTCATGGTGAATGGTCTTGATGTAATAGTGGTTGAGCGACTCAGCTCCCTCGGCGAGTACCTCTGGAAGGTAGTTCACACCAGAGAGGAGGATCTTCTTACCACCCTCAGCGGTACCGAGGATATAAGTTCCGTTGTTACGATACTCCCACTCTCCGATAAGGAAGAACATCTTAGGGAAGTAACCGCGGGTGAACTCGATGCCCGCTACCTCGTCGTAAGTATCAACGCAAAGATACTTAACAAGGTGAGCCATGATGACTGAGCTCTCATAATCCGCAGGGATAGTGAAGTAGTTCAAGTCGGACTCGTTCATCTCGAAACGATACTTGAACGCGATGTTGTAAGGGCCGACATAGTTGACGTCGAGCCACTTGTCGAAATCGTTCTGCTCGTATTTATCAACGCTGATGACGCTGACAGGGTCGAGTTTCTCCTTCCTGCAGGAAGCAAGGCAGAGAGCGACCATGGCGACAAGCGCTGTTGTTATAATATATCTTTTCATATTCTTCATTCTTTTAGCAGTTACGACTATCTAGGGTTCCTTGGATAACCGGCGTCAGTTACCTTATATGGAATCTGAGCAGCCCTTCTCTCGTCACGTACGACGAGTTTATCCTTAAGTGACATAGGCATACCGGCAGCTGAGATGACGCGGCGCTCGATCTCGATACCGTAACGCTTGACATCGAAGAGTCTCTGGCCAAGACCGAGGGTCTCGACACGCTTGAGAAGCAGACAGAACTGGAGAAGACACTCCTGGTCGCTTCCTTCAGAGTCGATGGCGAAGTCAGGGTTGAGGTGCTTCTTGACAGTTGAAGCCTCCCAAGTAGAGTACTCGATTCCCTTCATCTTCTCGACGATGCTCTCGACAGTGAGGTCATTGTTGCGCTTAGAGATATTGTTGACCCAGGTCTTCATATCCTCTACGGCACCCTCGAAATCCTTTGTGAGGATCTTCGCCTCAGCCCTCTCAAGGAGAGTGACGTCAGTGCAGAGAGCAGGATATACAGTACGGTAGTAACCGATCTGAGCTACAGGGTCAGTGTACTCGAACAGATAAGGGATTCTCCAGAAGATGACCTTATCAAGGTTGGTAGCGCTATAGACCTTCATTGGCTGATGGTAGAAACCTGAGTTGTTTGAGCCGAGCAAAGTCGCGAGAGCGATAGCAGTCTCATTGTTAGCGAGGTAATTACCATGTGAGTACCTTGAATATACAGCGTAAGGACCGAAGCAAAGACCCATCTTAGAGTAAGCGGTCATAAGAAGGAGGTTGCTTGAGAGGGTGGCGTCGATATAATGGTTACCGATCACATCATAGTCCTGTGTCATTGAAGCCATGTACTTCCAGTCACGAAGAACTGCTCCAGGAGTAGTTCCGAGGCAAAGGTCAGCGCACGCGATAGCCTTGTCATACTTCTCGTAATAAAGGTAGAACTTAGTCGCGAAAGCGTAAGCTGCCTTTTTGTTGAAGTGGTATTTAGGCACGGTGTAGTAAGAATCGCTGATCCAAGGAAGAGCCTTCTCAAGGTCTTTATCGATGAAATCATAAACCTCAGCGACAGTATTTCTGCTGTACTTAGGGTTAAGACCCTGCTCAGGCTGAAGCATATAGGTTACACCGAGATCCTTAGCTGAATACTTGGTTGAGTATGAGTGAGCGAAGACATTGGTGATAATGAAGTGGCTGTAAGCTCTACAGATAAGAGCCTCAGCATACTCAGCCTCCATACCGGCAGCCTCAGGACCACCTAAGTTATCGATAGCCTCGATAGCCTGGTTAGCGGCGGCGATTGCCATGTATGAGCTTCCCCAGAGGTTCTCAGGGTCCTCATTGTCAGTCTCAGTCACATCTGCCCAAGAGAATACCTGGTCGATGAAACGGTCAGTATTAGGGTTGTTCTCACCGTAGTCGTCCACGTTATCAGACATGAACTCGGTGATGAGCATATAGTCAGTCTCCGGATAAGCCGAAGTAAGGAACTTACGGATCTTCTCCTGGGAGTTGAGCTCAGTACGGTTATCTGGCATCACATCAAGGAACTTGTCGCATGAAGAGGCCACGATTGCCAGAGCGGCGAATACGTATATGAATTTATGCATTTTCATTTCTTTTCCCTCCATTGATTAAAGTCCGATCTTAAGTGTGAAAGTAAACTGCTTTGGAAGAGGAACAGCCACACCACCAGTGTTGAAGAACTCAGGGTCCTGTCCGTTAAGCTTCTTGTCAGCGTAGAGCAGGCAGAGGTTAGTCGCCTGGAGCTTGAGGCTGAGGTTGTTGAGCTTGATTCTCTCCATCCACTTCTTAGGGAAGTCGTATGAGAGGGACACCTCTTTGAGTCTTACGAAATCACCCTTAGCGATACGCTCAGTTGAGTAGTTGTATGCGTTGTAAGCATAGCTGAGCTGAGTGTCCTGCTTGTTCTGCCAACGGCTGGCGATGACAGGGATGTTGGTGTACTTCTCGTCTCCAGGAACAGTCCAGCGGTTGCGGAACTCTCTTGGCATAGAGTCAAGGTCGTTGTAGCTTGAGCGGAATACAGGATCCAGACGGATGACGTTACCCGCGGAGTAAGTGATGAACACATTGAGACGGAATCCCTTGAACTCGAAGATGTTACCGATAGAACCGAGGTCGGTAGGATCAGCGTTTCCTGAGTACTCGAGGAACTTGAGTTTCTCTGGGTCAGACTCCTGGAAGTAGATGCCGGTAACAGACTCGTCACCTTCCTGATCCTTGAATACTGGAAGACCCTCTGAGTTAAGTCCTACGAAAGGAATAGAGAAGATACCACGTACAGGATAACCCTCCTGGGCGAAACCGCTACCAGTGATGAGGTCGATCATACGGGTGGTAGTCTTCAGGTTAGTGATCTTATTCTCAGCGTGTGAGTAGATGAAGCTTGTTGTCCACTTGAAGTTCTCTCTCTTGATGTTGACAGTAGTCAAAGAGAGCTCGACTCCCTTAGAAAGCATACAAGCGATGTTACCCATCTTAGATACCTGACCACCGATACCCTGAGTGTTGATGACACCGATAAGGTCATAGTTGCTACGGCCGTAAACATCACCGGTGATATTGATGCGGTTGTCGAACAAACCGAGTTCACCGCCGAAGTTAAGCTCTTTCTTCTTCTCGTATGTGAGATCTGTGTTTGCGAGGTCAGCGATGTAAAGCATGGTCTCACGAACGTTAGTAGAAGGTCTCCATGGAGTAGTTGAAGAGATGACGACAGCTGAGTTGGTGACGCTTGAAGGACCGCTATCAGCGGTAAGAGAGTAAGATGCCTTGACGCTCAAGTGAGAGATATAATGAGAGATGTTCTTCATGAAGTTCTCCTCATGTACGTTCCATGCGGCTGATACGTTCCAAGTAGGAAGCCAGCGTGCTGAACGGCTCTTACCGAGTTTGTTGGTACCCTCATAACGGATAGTTCCGTTGACAACGTAACGACCATCGTATGAATATGTACCGTTAGCGAAGAAAGCGGCTGAACGGATACGGGTATTCATCATGCTGTAGTAGTTACTGTTCTCCTCAGAACCTCTCTTGAATACGTGGTAGTCGTAGTTAGGAGTCTCACCCATTCCGTACTGGAGGCCCCATGCGCGGCTCCAAGTAGCGTGACGCTCTGAGCTTGTGATCTCAGTACCGGCGTACAGGCTGAGGATGTGCTTACCCTTGAAAGTGTTGTTGTAACTTGCGGAAGCACGGAAATCGAAACCGTTAAGGGTGTTGTCCTGACGCTCGTAGATACCGCCCTCCGGAAGGACTGACATAGGAAGAGCATATGGGTTGTCAGGATCTGAGTACAGATAAGGGTTGGCGCTGCGGATGGTAGAAGTGCTCATCTCGCGGTAAGCCAAAGCCTGGTTAGACTCGTCAAGGATGTAGTGCTCCTGTGAGGAAGCGGTGTACTTGGCTGCGCCCAATACGCTGAACTCCAAAGACTTGATAGGGTTGAACTTGAGCTCGCCCTGTACACGGAAGTCCATCACATTGAGGTCGATATAGTTGTTATCGAGCTCATGCATGATGTTGAACTTAGCGTAGTTACGAGTGTAGAACACGTCTGGGTCAAGAGCACGTGAGGTGTTCAACGCGTAAGAATAAGGGTTGATATCGAAATCACGCTTAACCTCTCCGGAAACGACGTCAGTAGTCTGACCGAGTGTTCCAGGAGCTCTCTGGTTACGATAAGAAGCGTTGCTGATAACGTTGAAAGTCAACTTCTCGAGGAATCTGTAAGAAGCGTTCAAGTTAGCGGTGTAACGCCTAACCTTACTCTGCTGAGTCCAACCTGGATCGTCCATGATAGAGACTGAAGCATAGTAAGAACCCTTGTCATTACCACCTGAGATGCTCAACGAGTGAGTGTGCTGAGGGCTCAGAGAGAACAGACGGTCGAACCAGTCGGTGTTACGGTACTCAGCTGCACGCAGGTAAGCGGCCTTAGCCTCAGCGGTGTTAGCGAGACCGAACTGTCCGGTAGTAGCGTTGTACTGACCGATGAGCTGGTACATCTTTCCGTAGATACCGCTTGATGAAGCGTTAGCGGTAGCCGCGTAATTGAGGTAACCCTTCTGCTCGAGTTCCTGATAGATTTCCATCTGGTCCTGAGAGTTCATGATATTGAAGGTGTTGTAGCTAGGCTTCAACCTCATTGTGAACTCACCTGTGTAGTTGACTCTTGTCGCACCTGCTCTACCCTTCTTTGTAGTGACGACGATGACACCGGCCATCGCGCGTGCGCCATAAATAGAGGTAGCGGAACCGTCCTTGAGGATATCGAAGCTCTCGATATCGTCAGAGTTCAAGCCCGCGATAGCGGATGAGATAAGGGTGTTGGCGTCTCCGGAAGAAAGCTGGTCGGCGCTGACGTCGACGACATCTTCCATAATGACTCCATCCACAACCCACAGAGGTTTAGATGATCCGTAGATTGACGTAGCACCACGGACACGAATTTTAGGAGCGGTACCGAAAGTACCTGAGACGTTCTGGACTGACACTCCCGCTGCTCTACCTTCGAGGGAACGGCTGATATCAGCCATACCGGCGATCTGAGTAGACGCGGCGTCGACCTTCGTTGTTGAACCCGTGAAGAGTCGGCGGTCCATCTTCTGCATACCCGTGACGACTGCCTGCTCGAGAACCTCGGTGTCCGGTTTAAGGACAACCTTGACCTCTGGCTTGACAGCGACTTCCTGATCGGTATAACCGAGGCAGGAAACCACGAGCGTAGTCGCACTGGAAGGGACGGTCATAGTGAAGTTACCATCAAGATCCGTAATGACACCATTTTTTGTACCTTTGACGAAAATTGAGGCACCTATCACCGGCAGTCCGTCCTCTTCGGCGATGACGTTACCTTTGACAACCGTCTGGGCGAAACCCGTAAAGGTTGAAAGCAACATCGCCATCGCGATAAAAACTAAACTGGCCTTACGCATAGGCATTGAAATTAATGTTGATAATATGTTATGTAATTGATTCAATTCGCGTATATGCTTACAATATGACACATAAAGGTCGCAATTTAAAACTTTCTACAGAAAAAATAAAAACCCATATATCCTATTCAAGGAACGAATGACCAAAAATACGGAATGAAAATTCAAGGATAAAGACTAAAAAGGGAAATTCCGTGAATTTGCCATACAAAAAATGCCATTTAAAGTACGTCAAATGGCACTTTTATCTAAACTAATTACAATTCATAATCAATTATATTTATTTGGGTTACTATTTGTTACTTTCACGCAATAAAAAACACAAATAAACACTTTTTAGCCCACATGTCTTAACAATAGCAAATTACAATTTCAAACATAAAAAATACCGCCGGAGCGACATGCTTCGGCGGTATCTTATGATATGAAACAAGCGCGGGGAAAAGCCCGCGGCTGTCAATTATTCTGCGTTGTAACCGTTGCCCTCAAGAGTAACGTCAACAGTAGTCAAAGTTCCCTTGAACATCCAGTCAGCGATATTATCAGCGGAGATGGTCATTTCACCATCAGCGGTGACTACCGTTCCGGCGACCTTACAGTTCTTCACGGTAAAGCCGGCGGCGTTAGGACGAGCGGCGATCATACCGACAGACTTGAAGGTCGTATATCCCTTGATAGCGGCGTTCTTGGTGGTCTTACATCCGTCGATTACGACAGAAGCGCTACCGTTGTTACCATAAATACCGCCAAGGTAGAGGTTACCTCCGTCGACAGCGTTGATTGTACCGTTGAATACGCAGTTGGACACTGTTCCGATAGCTCCGGCCTCTGAGAATCCTGGACCTACGCCGCCGATAAGACGGTCAACGGCCTCTGTAGAAGTGATGTTGACAGTTCCGGCGAACTCATTGCCGCTTACATCGTAAGCATTTGAGACACCGCAAGAGCCGAACATTCCGCCACCACGAGTCTTAGGGGCCTTGATAATGTTCAGATTACCGGTGAAACGGCAATTCTTGAGCGTGAAGGTGGCGAAAGGATTCTTTGAAGCTCCCATCTTACCTACGATACCGCCTACATAATCCCAGTTCGCGCCAGTGTGGTTGATGTCGATGTCGCTTGTGCAGACGAGCTCCTCCATCACGAGGGTAGGAGTAGCGGCGTCAGTGATACCATAAGCTACGACACCACCGAGGATGAGCTGAGAGTCGTTTGTAACGACGAGTTTACCGTTGTTGGTACACTTCTTCACAGAAGCGCCGTCTCCGGCAAACGTAGCGACGACACCTGCGACATAGTTATAAACACTACCGCATCCTGTAGCGGCGTCAGTGATGACGGCGTTATTTACGCAGTTGTAAATAGAACCGCCGGCCTGGATGCGGGCTACGATACCTGCGACAGCGCCTTCACCGGCGAATGTTGTCTTCACGCTTCCCGCGACAGTGAGGTTCTGGACCTTACCGGTAAGGATCTGGATAAGAGCGTAGTTAGCGTACTCGCCTGACTCAGCCTTGAGGGTGATGGTATGGCCCTTTCCGTCAAGGGTTCCGGCGAATGAAGAGGCAGGGATAAGAGTCTCGGCGCTATAGTCAACGTCAGCCTCGAGAGTATAGACATCAGACTCGGCAGCGTCAGGAGCGAGGGCGAGGAAGGCCTTCAGGTCTGCGGCGGAGGTAATCTTGTTACCTGCGAGTCCATCAACCTTGCCTGCCTGGCTTACAGCGACCTCAGCCTTGATAGTAGCGTCGTTCTTGCTTGTGAAGGTGACAGTAGCTGTACGCTCAGTCTTAGCCTCGTTAGCGGCGGCTGTCAAAGTCACGGTAGCGTTCTCATTTCCTGAGGCGACTGAAAGGGTAAGCCATTCAGCTGAGCTGACAGCTGTCCACTCACAGTTAGAATTGACGTTAACGTCAGAGCTTGCGCCAGCGGCGACGAAGGTGACAGTCATAGGATTAGCTGCGACAAAGTCCTTAGGGCCGCTTCCGCCTGGGAAGAAGCATGATACAGGAGAACCCTTGCCGGCGCCCTGGATATAGCTGTTGAAGTTGCTCTCAGTAAGAACTGTTCCGTTTACAGAACCGCCTACAGAGCAGCTGGTGATAGCCGCGTCGCAAGTACCGGCGATTGAACCGGCGACAAGACCCTTGACAGCGCCTGTGTTAGCGTTATTCTTGATAGAAGAGGTAGCGACTGAAGAGTTACCGACAATTCCACCTGCGGCTCCGGCGAGAGCAGAAAGGGTGACATCAGCGCTGTTCTCATTATCCTCAAGGACTGTAGATAAAGTCTTATCCCAACCACAGATACCGCCGACATAAGAATTAGCTCCGCCGACGTTAGTCATGCTGAGACTACCCTTGTTGACGTTACCTGTAATCTGGGTCACAGAGCAAGTGATACCGATGATACCGCCCGCGCAAGTCTGGTTAGCGTGAGTAGTGGCGTTATCGATAGTGACGACGATCTGGCCGTTATTGACGTTATCCTTGAAGATTCCTTCTGTGCCTGCGGCGCATTTTTCCTCGAAACCTACGATACCGCCCACTGACTGCCAGTTAGCGTTTGTCGGCTGAGCGAGAGTAAGGCCAGCCTCGTTGCGGCAAGAAGCGACTGTTCCACCGCTGTTGGCTGTACCTACGATACCACCCATACGGTTAACCTGGTCGATACATGATGAGATGGCGCCCTTGTTGACGCAACCGGTGATCTCAGAAGCCTTGTACTCAGCGCCGATGATACCCGCGATATGCAGATATGAACCTGGCTTCTCTGAGCAAGTGTAGCTTACAGCACCCTCATTAGTACAATCTCTTACGATGACCTTATCGTTAGCACGACCTACGACACCACCCATAGCGAACTCCTTCTGAGTCTTTGAAGCCTGGATGACGTCAGCATGGTTGACGCAACCGACTACCTCGGCGCCAGCGTTAGGGTTCAATCCGAGCACACCTCCGATAGAGCCGCGGTAATTGAGAGTACCTGTGAAGACAACCTGACCATAGTTGTGGCAGTTCACAAGTCGCGCGTCAGGGTTACCTATCATACCGGCGATACCACCGATACCTGTATCTGAGCTGGCTGGAGAAGAAGCGTTGAAATCAACGGTAGCGTAGTTAGAGACGTTCTCCATGACACCGCTGTTGACAGCGACCACTCCGGCAGCGTTAGCCTCAGCGCCTGAAGCGAAGGTGAACTTGGTCACCTTGTCATAAGTAGAGCCGTCCTTTGTACCCACCTTGAGGTTTTTGATAGTACCGGCGTTCTCAACGATGATACCAGAGCCTGCGAGAGCGGAGTTAACTACAAAATTGTAAATGCTGTGGTTATTTCCCTCAAGGACACCGGCGAATCTGGCGGCAGGAGTGATCTCCGCTCCACCCATATCTACGTCCTCAGCGATCTCGACGACGTCAGCCTCAGTGAATGAGCCGGCAGCCTCGAGGAAGAGAAGGAAGGTCTCAGCGTCGACGATCTTTCCGCCAGCCTCGACGTTAGTCTGGCTGACAAGGAGAGTATCTGTCTGAGTGAGGTCTGTGGCACTGGCGATGATGACCTTAGCCACCCTTGTATCATCAGTGTTGTTTTCCTCATCGACAGTGACAGTGATGCTTTTTGTAGCGGAAGTTCCTGACATAGGCGCGAGTTTCACCCACTCCTGGTCAACAGAAAGCGTCCAGTCTGTGGTCGCCTTGATCGCTACAACCTGGGTCTCACCCTGCTTTGAGACGTTGATTTTCTCTTTCGCGAAAGCGACGCTCTTCTGGGTGAAATCCGGCACGATCTCGTTCTTGACGCAAGAAGAAAGCGCCAAAGCTGCGAGAGCGGCCATAATTATTGCTTTGATATTTTTCATAATAGTATTATAACTGTTTTAAGAGCCAATTAGGATAATTGGTGCAAATACATCTGAGCTTATCGTAATTATCAACGTAGTACTTAACATCGGATGCGGAAGTGACGGCGTTCCCGTCGGTGCTTCCTTCCTTATCCACATTGAAAACGCTGATCTCCATTCCGGCCTTCACGAACTCATCGATGCTGCGGGGACCGTAAGGAATCATATAAGATGCAGCCGAAAGGTTAGCCCAAGTGAATCCCTTAGCCTTATGGGTAGAAGGGCCCTCCTTGGACATCCAACCTACAGGAATGCCGTAAGCCGCCTGACACTGAGAAGCCGTATTAGCGACAGAGGAGTTGCTAGTACAGATGAACTCGCAGAATTTCTTGCCACCCTTAGCCTTTATTATTTCGCATGCGCGCATGACTTCCTTGGACGCGTAATCCGAAGGTTCCGTGATCTTGATATCCAGGCAAAGCTTCGTGCAGTTGCCCTCAACCATGACGGTCTTGAGGAAATCCTCGAGGGTAGGTATCTGCTCTCCGTTCTTGAGAGTGCCTTTCTTGCGGATCTCAGTCACGGTAGCCTCCCAAGGATGAACTCCGTTGACCATATAGTTGCCGTCGGCATGAGCGATGATGATATCATTGTCCTTTGTCCAATAGATATCGCACTCGGAGGCATATAGTTTCAATGACATCGCATATTTAAGCGACGCGATCGAGTTATCCGGAGCGCCTATCTCAGAGGAGCCGCCGCGGTGTGCCACGACCTTGTTGCTACAAGGTGCTGGCTCAGTGACAGTTGGCTGATCCGGGTCACCGCCGTGAGGAGTCTTGCCTGTGACGTCTATACGTTCTTGGCAAGCGGCGAAGGAAAGCATCGCCGCTGCCGATAAAAGAATAATACGAGAGAATCTCATAATTATTTAGCCTGAGAGATTACTGTTGAGATTGAGCTTCCGTCAGCTACGGTGTAGCGGACCACAGCGGTACGCTTAGCTCCGCTGTTGTTCTCCTCGACGATAATAGAGACGCCCTTATGGGTCACTTCCCTATCGTCGCCGCCGTATGTGCCGACATATTCAGTATCAATCTCCATAGCCTGGACTGAGACCCAATCAGGAGCGTTGTCCACTGAGACGACCCAGTTGACGTCACGGTTGACTCCACCCTGGTTCACGACAACCACTGAGGTGAACATGCCACCTTCGTGAGCGAATGAAGGGATAGAGTTGCCGGATGTTCCGTATGAAATAGTCAGAGTCTTGTAATCAGCGCCGTCCATGACATACTTATTACAAGAGAATGTCATCAGAAGAGCGGCTGCCATCACGAATATTGAAATGATCTTTTTCATAACTGTCGAATATTAAGACCAACCCTGGGTCTGCTTGATGTTACCTGGATTCTTATTGATTGAGCCGTTAGCGATAGGCCAGAGGAGGATATTCTCGTTCTTCTCCTTGAGAGTACGGAATGTCACGCCTGGCTGAGTGTTGTTAGGCTCTACGTCCCAGATCGCTCCGGTACGGATAAGGGCTGACCAGAGCACACCCTCGGCGACGAACTCAAGTCTGTATTCCTTCACGATAGCGTCAAGGACGGCCTGAGGAGTCTTGTCAGTGTACTTGTCAGCGGTCTTATAGGCACGCTTAGCGACGATGTTAAGAGCGTTGAGAGCGTTGGTGTAGTCCTTCTGATAGTACTTGAGCTCGGCGTACATCATCACGGCCTGAGCGTAGCGGTAATAGAGAAGGTCATTGTCAAGAACGACAGGAGACTTGGTCATGTCGCCGAGGAACTTATTACACCAGGTGATCTCGTGCTTGTCAGCGGCGGAAGAATAATTGCCGTGTCCGAGGTTAGTGGCGACGCGGGTGTCACCTGCGGCCTCAGAAGCTTTGAGCTCGTCAACGAAAGGCTGAGAGCTTGCCCACCACTGAGTAGAGCTGATAGGGACAGGGCCACCGTTCTTGCACTGATAAGCGTTAGCGATAAGGTTGGCAGGGTGGCAGAAGTAAACCTGGTAGCCGCCCTTGGTATCAACCGTCACGTTAAGAGCGAAGATGACCTCCTTATTGACCTTGTTGGTGCGTGAGAACACGTCAGCATAGTTGTTAAGAAGCTTGCTGTCTGAGATTCCCAGTTCTGAAAGAGCGTCCTCAGCCATAGTGAGGTACTTCTCGCCTTCCTTCTGTACCGAGTACATCCAGAGAGCATACTCAGCTTTCAGCATGAGGTAAGCGTCCTTAGTAGCGTAATACTTGTTGTCACCAAGAGAAGATACGAACGGCTCGCAAGCCTCAAGATCCTTTCCTACCTGCTCGAAGACAGCCTTTGGATCCTGCTGCTTAGGATAGCACTCAGGCTGAGATGTGGACTCGACAGGTACGAGGATGACCGGGCAATAACCCCAGATACGTCCTGCCCAGAAATAGCTGTAGGCACGTGCGAAATAAGCCTGTCCCTTAGCCCAAGCGACATCCTCGGCGGAAGCGTTGCACTGGTCGGCATATTTAAGGACGGCGTTAGCCTGGTCGATTGTAGAGTAAAGTCCGCTCCAGCCTATAGTCTGGGCACCGTTAAGGGTGCTGTGACGGCAGTTGATCTTGAAGTTGTCGGCCACCTTTGACTCAAGGGAAGGTCCCCACATACTGTCTCCGACACGGACCTCATTGAGATAGAACACATTACACTCATCTCCGAAGAAATATGAGCGAAGGCGGAGGTAGATACCCGGAACAGACTGAGTAAGATCCGAAGGATCCTGCCACATATTAGTCTGGTTCTGGGTCATAGGATATTCTATATCCAATATATTACAAGACGCGAACATTGACGCGCATGCGAGTACAAGGAGTGTTTTGATAGATTTTTTCATGACTTATCCTCCTTAGAATGTTATTTTCACGTTGAACATGATCTTGCGCGGTGAAGGCATGATGTTGGAGTTCGAAGCACCCATCTGCACTGATGTGTACATGTCGCTTCCGCCGGCATCTGACGCGATACCTGTCTCAGGAGAGATGGCGCCGCTGATCTTAGTGAAGTAAGCGAGGGTATTTCCGCTGACTCCGACGGTGAATTTCTTCATTCTCATAGCCTTCGCCCATTTTTCAGGGAGATCATAATAGAGGGATACATCACGAAGACAGAGGTAGCTCGCGTTCTCTACGTTGTAGTCTGAACAGCGTGAGAAGTTACGGTTACCATAGTCCGCGTCGTTAGGGAAGAAGCGTGCGGCCTTAGCCTTGGTGTCGCCTGGATATCTCCAAGTCTCGTTGAACAGGTCAACATCGAAGTTAGAGTTAGAATATCCGAGGGTATTCTGGACCATACGGGTCTTCATGTAGTTGTAGATAGAGTGTCCGATAGCGTAGTCGAAGTAAACCTGAACTGTAAAGCGCTTGATATGGAACACGTTGTTAAGTCCACCGGTAGAGTGAGGAGTCACGTTACCGAGATAGAACATATCAGTAGCGTCGATCTGCTCTTGTCCGTCAGCGGTCTTCGCTGTTCCGTAACGGTTGACCCACTCGAAGTCACCGGCATCCTTACGGCCCGCGATGGTGAGTCCGTCGCTACGACGATAACCCTTAGCCTGAGTATCATGGAGAGCGGCAGCGGCCTCCTCATCAGTCTGGAGGATACCTGCGACTTTATAACCCCAGATACGTCCGAGAGGCTCACCTACCGCTGTACCGCCGAAACGATATCCGTTAGCTGTAGTGTAACCGCCGATACGATAACCAGTCTTTCCGGTAGGATTTCCGTCCATATCAAGGATTTCGTACGCGTACTCCTCAGGAAGAGAGAGGACCTTGTTGCGGTTGAATGAGTAAGTGAAGTCAGTCTCCCAAGAGAAGTTCTTTCTCTCGATGTTGACTGTGTGGAGCTCGACCTCGAATCCGTAGAAACGAGCTGAACCGACATTGGTCTTAACCTTAGAATACTGGCCTGTATCTGGAAGGGTGATGTCAAAGAGCATGTTATCGGTCACCTTGTCATAGTAGTCAAGGATAAGGCGGAAACGATCTTTGAGGAAGCCGAAATCAACACCGAGGTCGAACTGGCGTGTAGTCTCCCAGCTCAAATCGCTGTTAGGCATTGTTTTAGGAAGAAGGGTCTTATTACCGCCATAGTTGCCAAGAGTCCAAGATCCAAGAGGATCCTCTCTGTTGATAGCGTTGTTACCGGTAAGACCGTAAGAGACTCTGAGCTTGAGGTTATTCATCGTACTCTTGACAGAAGCAGGGAAGAAAGGCTCCTCGCTTATGATCCATGCGGCAGATCCTGAAGGGAAGAATCCCCAGCGATGTCCCTTAGCGAAAAGAGACGAACCGTCAGCACGGAAGGAAGCGGATACGATGTAACGGTTATCATAGTTGTAACCGACTCTGGCGAAAGCCGACATCATAGCGGTAGCGTACTCCTGGTTTGAAGCGTCGAATGTAGAAGCCACGCCACTGGTAGGGTCGCCCTTAGAACCGCTCTGGAGGAACGGGAGTTTGTCGCTCTCAGCTCCGGAAGACTTTCCTTCGATGTGATAGTAATCAGTATGCCAGTACTCAGCACCCAGGGTGGCGTTGATAGTGTGGACACCGATTTCTTTATTGACGGCGAGATAAGCCTGAGCGTTGTGACGTAATGTCTGAGAACGGCTCTCGCTCGTGGCCCTTGTAGAAGAAATGAAGTTGCCTGTCACACCACCCTGTTCGGAAACGACCTGGCCGCGGGCGTAGTAGCTGCCGCGATAAGAGTTATCCATGATACCGTAAAGAGCGTTAGCGGTAAGCCAAGGAGTGATGTTCCATTTGAGGGAGATGTTACCTGAGAACTTCTGGCGGCTGTTCTCACGGTCATAGAAAGCCTCGTAGAACTCAGCGCTCTGCTGGTTGGCGTTGGTACCACCGGTAGCGAAGCTGCCGTCAGCGTACTTTCCGATATGGGTAGGAGCCATCATCAAGCCACGTCCCAGAGCGTTGAAGTAGTTGCTGGTAAGAGGGTTGAGGAGGTTCTTTGTGAAATCGAAAGTAGTAGTGGCCTCGAGAGTCTTAGTGATCTTGAAGCTTGTGCTTCCGTGCATGGTGAAGTTCTTGTAACCGCTCATAGCGACCATACCCAGATCCTGGAGATAGCCCACGGAAGCGGCGTAACGCATGAACTTGTTTCCGCCGGAAATACCTACATACTCCTTATGATAGAGAGCAGGCTTGTACCACTCGCTCTGCCAGTCGTGGTCAGAGAACATGATAGTCTTGCTAGGGTCGATAGGGTCCGGCATAGTGTCCCAGCCTGCAGGAATCTCCATTCCGTCGAGCAGATAGCGTGTAGAATAGATAGCGGCGTCGTTCACGTTACCTATACCGGCTCCGTTGGCGCCGTCAAGGACCATATTAGGATTCGGTCCCAAAAGAGCGGCCGGACGGATGATGCTCAAGTACTCGCGTGCATTAGCGAGATGCCATCTACGTGCAGGAGAGTTGAATCCGACCTGTACGTCGAAGACGATCTGAGGAGCCTTGAACTGGTCGCCCTGGCGAGTAGTGACGATGATTACACCGTTAGACGCACGGCTACCGTAAATAGCGGTAGAGGCGGCGTCCTTGAGGACGGTCACTGTCTGGATATCGTTAGGGTTGAGGTCCTCGAAAGAACGCTCCACTCCGTCAACCAGGCACAAAGGCGAGTTGCTTCCGTTGATAGAAGAACCTCCACGGACCATGAACATAGGAGCCTCGCCCGGAAGGTTGTTGTTAGAGATGATGTGAAGACCTGTCACCTTACCCTTGAGGGCGTCACCCACGGTTGAGACAGGGGCATCCATGAATTTGTCTCCGTCCAACTGGGCGACTGAGGTTGTCAAGGTCTTGCGGGACTGTGTACCGTAACCGACAACGACAGCGTCCTCAAGGACATTGTCAGGCTCGAGCATCACGTTGATGATAACTCTCGCGTCCACGGTCTCAGTAGATGAACTGAAGCCGATGTAGCTGAATTCGAGGACCTGGCCCTCGCTCACCTGGATAGTGTACTTACCGTCAGCGTCGGTAACCACACCAGTGGTAGTGCCCTGGACCATTACGCCGGCTCCGATAAGAGGAATACCGTCAGCGTCGGTCACGACACCGCTCACAGCACGCTTCTGAGCTCCCGCGTTGAACGCGAAGACCGCCAGAAGGAGTACTACCATCGTACAAAGACGATAAAAAGGTTTTTGACTCATAGTGTGAATTGTTAATAATTATTGGTTGGTTGTAAAATTGTTATTTCAAAGTAAAATCCACCAGTATAGGCCTGTGGTCCGAGCTGTCGTAATAATTGCTCATCGCCCAGACCATATTGGTCCATGACTCGTTTAATATCATAGCGTTCTTGACCCTGCCCATCATCGCCGGGGAGGCGTACATGAAATCATAGCGCACAGGATAGTTTCCGGCGGCGTCGTTACACCATGTGCGGGTAGCGAAATACTGCCCTGGCCATTTTTCCGCGATAATATCCTTGTAGAAGGTATTGTCCAGTATATAGTCATGACTACTCAAGAAAGGACTGTCCTGCGGCAGGCCATATCTCCAGTTATCCTTCCTGCTGCGGGTGTTGAAATCCCCCATCATAAGCCAGTTCTCCTGCGAAGACAGGGCGGGATCCTCGATACTTCTGGAGCATATATACTCTATCTCGGCCTTTCTCTGACGATTGCCGCCTACACTCTGCGCGTCGGAGGTCTGTCCAGAGACATACTTGGCGTAGTAGCTATAGGCGTGAGGCCAGAGATGAAGGGTCACGATGTTCACTTTCACGCCGTTAACATCCACCTGCTGGACGGCGGCGCCATGAGCGACAGGACAATAATTCTCGCCGCAGGTAGCATGGTACTGGGCGGCATGACTCTTTCCGTCGTCATACTTTTGCGCGAGGGTCAGGTGCTCAGAGTCAGTCTCCGTGATTTTCGCGAGTGTAGTTATAGGGTACTTTGATGTCACCACCTGAGGGAAATAATCGTCGGCATAGAGGCGATAGCCGCCGATGGCGCTGTACTTATGGCCATACGACGCGGCGAACTCGGGCCATGCCGCAGGGAAATAACGCTCGCTGGCGGCGCACATCGATGTGCTGCGGTCCTTGTATATAGACTGAGCCTCGCACCACACGCACACGTCAGGGTCATATTTTTTAATAAAAGCCCTGAAATTGGCGAACTGCTCCGTCTGGTCGCTCCACATTCCGTTCTGTATGTTCCAGAAAAGCACGCGTAGATCACTCGCTGAGCGCTCCCACTCCCCTGTTTTCACGACGAGAATGTCATCAAGATAAAAACCGTGATTAAGATCCTTCGAAGATGAGGCGCCCGCCCAGTAAAGCATAGTGCCGTCGGTCGCGTTTGAGACCTCCATCTCCACCGGAGTCCAACCCTCGCCAAGCGCGGAGGCCTTGATTATCAGCGAATGCTCGATGCCGTCGTATGCGTTTGTCAAAGGATAATCCCTGCCGCCGACCTTCGCTGAAGTGATGACGCCCGCGAGGCAGACCTTCACGCAGATATCGTCGTCCATGCCCTTAGCCTTCTTCAAAGAGAATGAGACCTTGATGTCATTGATGCCCTTGACCTTCGAAAGCATCGGAGACTGGATAATGCCGCGCTTACCCTCGGAATTGACTCCGCAGGCGAGGCAGCCCTTGTTCTCCACTGTACGGAAAAGATAGACCCACTCAGAGAAGCCACGGCTGGCAAGATAGCCCTCCTCGCACACATGACTGTTCCCTACGGTCTTCCACTGAGTGGACTTGAACTCGACATGGCTCAAAGGATTCTGGCAGTCATTCTTGAAATCATCGCTCTGGATCTGGGGGCCTGAAGGATAGATACAGCTGTTGAAATCCTCGTAGAAAAGGACCTCATTTCCATCGGCGTCGTAGCCAGGAGTCTCTTTGTCCGCGGAAGGAGGCGTAGGCAGCACGAAACGAGAGCACGCCATAACGGGCGCGCAGACAAGGAGAAGAATCCAAGTTAATACTCGCAAGTACCTACTCATCAGCAGTTTAACCTAGCGCATACACATGAGCGCATATACGCACACACGTATGAACTGACAAATGTAATAAACATGACTGAAAATTGATACAGTTTTCTTTAAAAATATCATTAACGCTTTCTGTTTTTTACTTGTATATTCGCGGTCATGGAATATCTATCAAAAGAGCGACACGACGAGATAGTCGCCGAGCTTGAAAGGCTTATAAACGTAGAATTTCCCAAGGTGAAAGACTCCTTGGTCGAGGCTCGTGCCCAGGGGGACCTGAGCGAAAACTTCGAGTATAGGGCCGCTAGACGAGATCAGGCGAAGATGATAAGCAGGATAAATTTTCTTCAAAAAGTCCTGAAATACTCCAGAATCATTGACACATCCTCGCTTCCTACGGGGCAGGTGACCCTTCTTAGCAAGGTCGAGTTCACAAGGCTTGAGAACAACGCGAAAATGTGTTTCACGATTGTAAGCCCCCATGAGATGAACCTTCAGGAGGGCAAGATTTCCCTGAAATCCCCTATCGGGAGCGCTCTTATGGGCAGGAAGGAGGGCGAAATCGTGGAAGTCAACGCCCCCGGAGCGAATTTCAAAGTCAGGATTGACAAAATATCATAAGAAAGCGATATGCTACAGAATGCTCTTATTCTGTCGCATATCGCCGACTACACTATGTCAATTCAACAAAATGGCTAATTATGGCTCACTGGAAGAGGAGTGTTCCACCCAGATCAGCTTTCCTATATCATAGCCTCTTTCCGAGGCCACATCCAAGATCTGCTTTAAGATTTCTTCTGGGACATGGGCGGAACGAGAGAGAACCCAAAGATATTTCGAGCTTCCGGAACCTACCAAGGCGTAGTTATAATCCTCGCTTACCATCATCACTCTGTAGTCAGAGTAGAACGGTCCGAAAAAAGACACCCTCAACAAGCCAACAGTATCGGTAAGCTTCGCCTTCCCGGTTGAAATCTTGTGTTTCCCCTTCTTCATCCCCCTGTTAGTCACGATGATAGACCCGTCATCGTTAAGTGTATAGACAGCCTTCGTATGGGTCATGCCGCGTTCGAAGCAATGGTCGTAACGCGCGACTTCATACCAGACTCCCGTGTAGCGCCCCAGATCAAGGGACTTCACCGTGGAATTATCCACCTTCTGCCCAAGGCAGGAACAGCAAGCCAGGCACACTCCGGCAAGCAACAGGCTCATGGCGGTTTTCATAATCACTCACAAACAACTGTCGGACAACGGTCTGTACGCAGATCCTTCTTCCACAGGCCATGGACATTACAGTATTCGTACACCGCTACGGGCTTATCCCCGCTCAGGTGGAACACCGCCTCCGGCTCATCGTCAGGAGTAAGGAACCTCACTTGCCCGCCATGCTCCGTCTCCAGATAAATGAATCCGATATAATGTCCCTTTGTCATAGGATGAGGCTTAGAGCCTACCTTGACCTTGATTCTACCGTCCCACATACACTCGACCACAGGGAGATGTTTCTCCATCGCGGAGTCATTTGTAAGCGGGACGATTTCCTGCATCGCTTGACCACAACATTCAAGCGTCACACCGCTGTCGAAGAACTTGAAAACGACATTTCCGCACGAAGTGCAGATGTAGAATTTTGTTGCCATACGCGTTTGAATTATATTTGTTTAACATATATCGACCCGATGTCGCAGCTGAAGCGTCCTATCGGTTCGACATCGCGAAGGTAGCACCGCAAAAGGCGTTTTGTTATTGTTTTCATAAATATTATTCAATCGTTGTAATTGATTTTATCAATAGGTGTTTTTTAGATTTTTTCTATCTTCGCGTAGTTTTAGTCGTTGTAAATAAACTTATGAGAAGACACGTCCTGTTTTTATTGGCGGCCATTCTGACCGTCATCTGTTCCTGCAAGAAAGAACCGCAAGAGCCTAAGGAGATCCCCATCCAGAAAATCACCATCAACAACGGTGAGGACATCATCGTCGAGGAGTATAGCGAAGCTGAGCTGATCGCGACAATTGAGCCAGCGAACGCCACAGAGTCAATCAATTGGGCGATATCTGACGGGAAAATATTCTACTTCGCGGAAGAGGACGGACTCAGGGCTGTCATACACGCCGTATATATGGCCCAGGTCAAAGACTTTACGGCCCAGATCTGGGCGGTGAGCGAGGGCGGAGTAATGTCAAATGTCATAACAGCCACCAACCATCCTCACAAGGACGAGCTCACATCATTGACACTCCAGTACGCACAGACCTCGGTAAAGCAAGGAGGCTCGACATACATCGGGGTCATGAAGTACGATCCGGTGGTATCCTCCCTGGAAATGGGAGAGATAGTCTGGACATCGGACGATCCGAGCAAGGTGTAGATCGCGGCCGTCGCAGAAACACCAAACAAAACCACAACCT
>JAKSJJ010000010.1 GCA_024398335.1 Bacteroidales bacterium
GTGCTCGCCAAACTAGATGTCTTATCGTCTTTCGCGGACCTCGCGGTATCGAATAACTATTGCCGTCCGGTAGTCAACGACTCGGATGTGCTGGATATCAAAGAAGGCCGTCACCCTGTCATCGAGACCCTCATGGCCCCTGGCGAGGAGTTCGTGCCGAACGACATTTATCTTGACAGCAAGTCCCGTCAGATCATAATCCTCACCGGTCCGAACATGGCTGGTAAGTCCGCTCTTTTGAGGCAGACCGCACTCATCGTCCTAATGGCTCAGATAGGTTGTTTCGTCCCGGCGAAATCAGCCACTATAGGCTATTGTGATAAGATATTTACCCGTGTCGGCGCTAGCGACAACATCTCTCGAGGCGAATCTACTTTCATGGTCGAGATGCTTGAGACGTCGATGATTTTGCATAATCTCTCAAGCCGTTCTCTCGTTCTTCTGGACGAGATCGGACGAGGAACATCCACCTTCGACGGAATGTCCATCGCGAGGGCGATCGTGGAGTATATCCATCAGTGGGGAAGCGGCGCCAAGACGCTTTTCGCGACCCATTATCATGAGCTCAACGACATGGAAAATCTATATCCTAGGGTCAAGAATTTCCATATTTCCGTGAAAGAGGTAGATAAGAAAGTCATCTTCCTTCGTAAGCTCAAGGAAGGCGGTGTGGCACATAGTTTCGGTATTCATGTGGCCCGTCTCGCGGGCATGCCGAAGAAGGTGCTTGATTCAGCGGAGGCGACTCTGGCGGCTCTTGAGAAGAACCCGGTCTCCATTCCTGTCAACAACATAACCCCTCATAACACAAAGGAGGGAAGAGTAGAGTCTGACGGGTCTTTACAGCTGTCTTTCTTCCAGCTTGACGATCCTCTTTTAGTTGAGCTTAGAGACGACCTCAACCATGCGGATTTGAACAATATGACCCCTCTACAGGCATTTGACCTTCTCAGGTCCATGAAGGAGAAGATGGGAATATAGTTCTTGTAACCCCATAGGGGTTGCAAGTTAGCGTCGTAATAGGTATATTCGCGTTTTTATAGACAATCAGACAAACTGCTTATGAAATATGCGCTTGTAACAGGAGGATCCAGAGGTTTGGGAAGGGCCGTGTGCCTTAAGCTATCTCAGATGGGAATACCTGTACTTATCAACTATCAGTCAAACGAGGCCGCGGCCCAGGAGGTCAAGGAGATGATTCTCGCCCAGGGTGGAGAGGCTTCGCTTATCCGCTTTGATGTCGGAAACCAGGACGAGGTCAATGCTGCTCTCGACCAGTGGGAAGCGGAACACCAGGAAGACTATATCGCCTATCTTGTCAACAACGCCGGAATCCGCAGGGATAATGTCATGTTCATGATGCCTGACCAGGATTGGCATTCAGTTCTCAATACTACCCTTAACGGCTTTTTCTATGTGACCCGTCGTCTTCTTCCGAAGATGATGATGCGTCGTCATGGCGGCCGTATCGTCAACATGGCGTCACTCTCAGGACTTAAGGGCATGGCCGGACAGGTAAACTACAGCGCGGCTAAGGCAGGTCTTATCGGCGCTACCAAGGCTCTCGCCCAGGAGGCTGCCGCGAGGAATGTGACAGTCAATGCTGTGGCTCCAGGATTTATCGAGACTGACATGACTAAGGATCTTCCTCAGGACGAACTGAAGAATCTCGTTCCTATGAAACGCTTCGGAAAGCCGGAGGAGGTCGCCGCTCTGGTCGGTTTTCTTTGCTCAGACGAGGCCGCGTATATCACAGGCGAGGTTGTAAGCATTAACGGAGGACTTTACTAGCAGAGGGATATGAGAAGAGTTGTAGTAACCGGAATGGGAATCTGGTCCTGTCTTGGAACCAGCCTTGAGGAGGTAAAAGAGTCTCTTTATAACGGAAAGTCCGGAATAGGCATAGAGCAGGAGCGCCTGACCTATGGCTATCAGTCAGCGCTTACAGGAATAGTTCCTAAGCCTATGCTCAAGGGTCTTATCGACCGTCACCTCAGAAGGGGACTGTCCGAGGAGGCCGAGTATGCCCTCATGGCAAGCTCGCAGGCGTTTAAGCAGGCGGGAATCGATGATGAGTATCTGCTTAATAACGAGGTGGGATGTATCTTCGGAAATGATTCTTCCGCCAAGCCTGTCATCGAGGCCGCCAAGATAATGGACGAGAAGCATGACACAGAGCTTCTGGGACAGAGCTTCATCTTCCAGGCCATGAACTCGACCGTGAACATGAACCTCAGCACCATATTCCATCTCAAGGGCGTGAACTTCACCCTCAGCGCGGCTTGCGCCAGCGGAAGCCACTCCATAGGTTTGGCCTACATGTTCATCAAGAACGGCCTTCAGGATATGGTCCTTTGCGGAGGAGCTCAGGAGACAAACTACTATTCAATGGCTTCATTCGACGCTTTGGGAGCGTTCTCCAAGAATATGGACGATCCTACGAAGGCGAGCCGTCCGTTCGACCGCGACCGTGACGGTCTTGTCCCTGGCGGCGGAGCGGCGGCGCTCGTGCTCGAGGACTATGACCACGCAGTCGCCCGCGGAGCGGAGATTCTCGCCGAGATCGTAGGTTATGGATTCTCCTCAAATGGAACTTCAGGCATCAGTCAGCCAAGTGATGAGGGCTGCGCGAGAGCGATGATGCGCGCTATGGAGGACGCGGGAGTCAAGCCTAGTGACGTAGATTACATCAATGCCCATGCGACAAGTACCCGCCAGGGTGACATGTATGAGGCCATGGCGATAGATAAGCTCTTCCGCGGCGAGCACGCCCTGATAAGCAGCACAAAGAGCATGACCGGACACGAGTGCTGGATGGCCGGAGCGAGTGAGATGGTATATTCGATAATCATGATGCTTAATGATTTTGTCGCTCCTAACATAAACCTGGAGAACCGTGACGAGCATACCGAGCACCTGAACCTGACTTCGAAGACAGTGGACACTAAGGTGGACATTATCCTCAGCAACTCTTTCGGCTTCGGCGGAACAAACAGCGCCCTGGTCGCCAGAAAAATGAAATAATCACAAAAAACAGAATAAAAAATGAATCGTACAGAATTGGAGGAGAAGGTAAAAAACTTTCTCATTGAGGACCTCGAGATTGACGAGGAGAAGATCTTCCCAGACGCTAAGCTTAAGGAAGATATGGGTATCGACAGCCTTGACTTTGTCGACATCGTGGTGATCGTAGAGAAGAATTTCGGCTTCAAGATCAAGCCGGAGGAAATGGTCGGAGTTGACACATACGCCAAATTCTGCGATTATATCGAGACTAAGGTGAACTAAATATGGCTCGGCAGTGGGCTGGCACAACGTATGGTGATGGATGGCTGCATAGGTGGCTCATCCATTCTTTGCGTTTTATGCCGGTAGGTCTTCTTTATCTTGGAGCCGCTATTTTCGTGGTCCCTGTCTGCATCGTATTGAACCAGAGCAGAAGGACTTCTTACCGATATTTCCGTGACATACACGGTTATGGAAGGATGAAGGCGGCATGGAGCGTTTATGCCAATCATTGCCGTTTCGCCCAGGCCGTCATCGATAAGTTCGCGATGTACGCCGGCAAGCGCTTCGATGTCGAGGTCATAGGCATGGACAAGTTCAACGCCCTCGCTGCGGGTGATGAGGGCTTCCTCCACCTGAGCTCCCATATCGGAAACTACGAGATCGCGGGATATACCCTGGTGTCCGAGAAGAAGACGATCCATGCGGTCGTATTCGGCGACGAGAAGGTGTCCGTCATGGAAAACCGTGACAGCATGTTCGTGAAGACGAATATACGCATGATAAGGATACAGCCGGACATGAGCCATCTGTTCGAGATAGACTCGGCGCTCTGTAACGGAGATATCGTCAGCTTCCCGACAGACCGCTTCATGGGACAGTCCAAGCACATAGACATAGATTTCCTGGGTCGTCCGGCGTCTTTCCCTCAGGGACCTTTCAGCGTCGCCACCATGCGCTCTCTGAACGTCCTGGCGGTAAATGTGATGAAGGTAGGCCTTAAGAAATACAAGATTTTCGTCACTCCGCTGGAGTACGACAAGAGCGCTTCCCGCAAAGAGCAGATAAGGCAGCTCAGCCAGGCCTATGTAGCCGAACTTGAGAAGAGGGTTAAGGAATATCCTACCCAATGGTATAACTTTTTTGATTTCTGGAACTGATGACAGAAGACATGATTACAGAGGAATTCCTGCGTTCCATTGATGTCCACACCGTCCTGCCTCAGCAGGATCCGTTCGTGATGATAGGCACGCTGGTGCACTTCGAGATGATGACCTCCACTACCCAGACCCTCATCAAGGAGGATAATATCTTCGTTGACGATGGCTTCTTCAACGCCTCAGGCATGATGGAGAATATCGCCCAGACCTGCGCCGCCCGCATAGGATTCTACAACAAGTACATCCTTCACAAGGACGTGCAGATAGGATTCATTGGTGCGATAAGGGATTATGTCATCAACGCTCTCGCTCCAGTGGGCTCTGTTATCAGCACCCGTGTGGATATCCAGGAGGAGATTTTCGGAATGACCCTGGCCCAGGCCGAGGTGAGCTGCGAGGGAAAAGTCCTCGCGACCGCGCAAATCAAGCTTTCGGTGAAAAATATCGAATAAGAGATGGGAAAGGAACTGTCGGTACAGAAGAGTTTTGAGGTCCGCTTCAGCGAGGTGGACATGATGAACGTCGTGTGGCATGGCTCGTACATTCTCTATCTGGAGGATGCCAGAGAGGCCTTCGGCGCCCAGTACGGACTCTCGTACCACCGCTATATCGAGGAGAATATCTTCGCTCCTCTGGTGGAGATGAAGATGAACTACCGTAAGCCTCTTCGCTACGGAATGCATCCTGTCGTGAAGATAACCTATCGTCCTACCCAGGCCGCCAAGATCATCTTTGATTACGAGATTTTTGATCCTCAGAGCGGGGATGTGTTTCTGACGGCCACCAGCACGCAGGTCTTCATGGACAGAAATTATCAGTTGCTTTGGTCAAGTCCGGAGTTTTACATTGAGTGGCAGAAAGCCGTGGGATTGCTATGATAAGCGTACTGTCGACAAATATCCTTTCTCCTTTGGGTGCCTCTACGGAGCAGAATTACCGCGCCGTAAAGGAGGGACGCTCTCTTTTGGAAGTCCACCAGGACGAAAGGGGAGTGCCGGGAAGTTTTGTCGCCTCGCTTTTCAGTGATGAGCAGATAGACGCTCTTAACGTCGAGGGTTTCACCCGCTTTGAATCCCTTGTGATACGCTCTGTCCAGGACGCTCTTTCAAAGACAGATATAGACCCCGCTTCGGATCGTCTGATATTTATCCTCAGCACGACAAAGGCCGATATCGAGGAGCTCGCGGCCGTTGAGTCAGAGGATAAGAATTACAGTTCTCCAGGGCGTGCCGCCGGCAAAGTGGCGGAGTATTTCGGCTTTGTCAACACCCCTGTCGTCGTATGTAACGCTTGTATTTCCGGCGTGAGCGCCCAGATGACAGCGCTGCGGCTTATGAATCAGGGTCTGTATGATCATGCGGTAGTCTGCGGAGCCGATTGTCAAAGTTCATTTGTCATCTCTGGCTTCAGCTCTTTCAAAGCCCTGTCCCCTGAGCCTTGCCGTCCGTTCGACATCGACCGTATGGGATTGAATATCGGGGAGGCGGCAGCGACGATTGTTTTCTCAGCGAAGACCTCTGAGGGGGCGTGGAGGCTTATCCAGGGCAGCTTGACTAATGACGCTTATCACGTCAGCGCTCCTTCTCCTTCGGGCGAGGGAAGCATCCTGGCGATAAAAGATGCCCTCTGCGGGGTGGACGTGAACTCCCTTTCCTGCGTCAGCGTCCACGGCACAGCGACAATGTTCAATGACCAGATGGAGTCAATGGCTATCCAGGCCACAGGCCTAAGTGAGGTGCCGCTTTCGACTCTCAAAGGCTATTATGGCCATACGATGGGCGCCGCCGGAGTGCTGGAGTGTATCCTTACCATGTGCGCTGTCGATGAAGGCCTTCTGCCGGCTTGCCGCGGATTCGAGGAGATAGGCGTGAGCGGAAAGGTGGACATCGTCGGGGAGAGTCGTCCGGTGAGCGGGGAGAGTTTCCTGAAAATGATCTCTGGCTTCGGCGGATGTAACGGAGCCTTGATTTACTCCAAGGGGGAGATTTCGGAAAAGCCTGCGTACAAAGGCGGCTCCGCTACAGTATCTCACCATATCTTCATGGACAGTAAGAGCGTCGTCCTTGACGGCGAGAGCCTTGAAGTGAAGGGTACTGGCAAGGAAATGCTCTCCCAGATTTATAAGAGCTATATCGGAGATTATCCGAAATTCCATAAAATGGATGCTCTGGGAAAGGTCGTATGTATGGCCTCGGAGCTTCTTCTTCGCAAGGAGAACGCGGCCCCGGATGCCTCCAGGGCGGTCATCCTTTTCAATAATTCTTCATCAATAGTGGCGGACAGGGCTCACATAGCATGTATCTGCGATATGGAGAATTATTATCCTAGTCCGTCCACATTCCTTTACACCTTGCCTAATATCGCGGCCGGCGAGATCGCCATACGTCATGGTTACAAGGCGGAGACTTCGCTTTATATACTTGACAGGAAAGACCAGAAGCTGATGGACGCCATCGTGGAAAGCTCCATGAGGGAGTCTTCCGCGGGGAGCGTGATCACGGGTTGGGTGGACTGCAAGGCAGAGGACGAATTTGAAGTTGAACTATCAATACTAAACAAATAAAATCATGGAAGAACTTATCAGAGACCTTAAAGAGCAGATCATCGACGCTCTCAACCTCGAGGAAATCACACCGGAAGATATCGAAGATAACGCTCCTCTTTTCGGAGACGGTCTGGGTCTGGACTCAATCGACGCTCTTGAGCTTATCGTGATTCTTGACAAGTACTACGGAATCAAGCTCGCTAACCCTGCTCAGGGCAAGGAAATCTTCAAGAGCGTGGCAGCTATCGCCGAATACGTAGCTAAGAACAGAACAAAATAAATCCATTATAATGAAAATTTCCGTCACTGGACTTGGTATCATCTGCGCGATCGGAAACGACGCCTCGCAGGTGCTCGATTCTCTGAAAAACAAGGAATCGGGTATCCGTCCTATCAAGTACCTCCGCTCTAAACATGTCGAATTGCCGGTGGGTGAGGTCCAATTGTCCAATCAGCAGATGAAGGACATGCTCGGCATCGAAGGCGACGGCCCGGTAAGCAGGACCTCTCTGATGGGAGCGATCGCTATCCGTCAGGCTCTCGCACAGGCAGGTCTGGGTGGTCTCGAGGGGAAAAGAGTGGCGCTTATTTCCGGCACTACTGTCGGAGGCATGGACATCACCGAGCAGTATTTCGAGAGGATGAAGACGGATGATTCGCTGCTTTATCTTCCTGGAAGCAACGAATGCGGAAGAAGTACTGTGGAAATGGCCTCATACGCCGGCCTGAAAGACGTTCAGACATGCACAATCTCGACAGCCTGCTCCTCTGCCCTTAACTCGATAATCCTCGGGTCGGAGATGCTCCAGCGTGACGAGGTGGATGTCGTGATAGCCGGAGGATCGGAGTCCTTGAGTAAATTTCACCTCAACGGATTCAATACACTGATGATCCTGGACAAGGAGCGTTGCCGCCCATTTGACGACACCCGCGCAGGCTTGAACCTCGGCGAGGGAGCCGCCTTTGTCGTGCTCCAGAAAGATGCCGATAACACCCTCGCATACGTCAGCGGCTATGGAAACAGATGTGACGCCTTCCACCAGACAGCCTCGTCCGAGAACGGCCAGGGAGCCTTCCTCGCGATGAGCGACGCTCTGACGATGGCCAATCTGAAGCCTTCCGACATACAGTACGTCAACGCTCACGGCACTGGCACTCCGAATAACGACATCTCTGAGAGCCAGGCTCTGAAAAGAGTCTTCGGCGAGAGTCTGCCTGAGATTTCGAGCACGAAGGCTTTCACGGGGCACACCACCTCCGCTTCCGGATCTATCGAGGCCGTGATGTGTATTCTCGCCATGCAGGAGGGTTTCACCCCCGCGAACCTCGGTTGGGCGAATCCTATCGAAGGCGGCATTGTCCCTACTATGGGTAGAGAAGGGGTACGCCTGGATAATGTCGTATGTAACTCATTCGGCTTCGGCGGAAATGACTCTTCTTTGATACTCAGCAGAAGTACGGGAGGATTCAGTGCTCCTTCGAAGGAATATGAGGTCAAGGAGATATCGCGTCAGAGCGTGGACAGCGTCGAGCAGTTGCCTGCTTTGAAGGAGTTTGTCACGCCTATGGAATCCAGAAGAATGGGCAAGCTGATGAAAGCGGCCCACTTGGCCTCCTTCAGAGCATCGCGTGAGGCGGGAATAGAGTGTCCGGACGCTATAATCACCGCTACCTCAAGAGGAATGCTCGAGATAAGCCAGCAGTTCCTGGATGATATCGTGGTAAATGACGAGGAGTTGCTCAAGCCGACTCTTTTCATGCAGAGCACCCACAACACCATATCCTCGGCTATCGCCATACGCACAAAATGCCATGGCTACAACATCACCTATTCTCACTCGGACGAGTCCCTGGATTGGGCCCTTCGCGACGCTCGCAGGCTCATCCAGACAGGAAAGGCACGAACTGTGCTAGTAGGCTCCTTTGATGAGTCCACTCCGTACTTCGCTTCCTTCGCGCAGCGCTCCGGAGAGACTGTTCCCCCTGAGATTCAGGCATTGAGTATTATTTTGACCAGAAACGAAGACTGATGAATCCCGCTATATCGCTTTTCCCGCTCGCTATCTTGCAGAGTCTGTTGCTCGCCGGTGGACAGGTGTTCCTGAAGTTCGCCCTGGCGAAAATGCTGCCGTTCTCCATGACATTCGACTTTTGGAAGTCGGTGTTCGCGAATTGGCAGTTCGCCCTTTGCGGCCTCTGCTACGGCGCGGGAAGCATATTGTGGTTCTATATAGTCAAGCATTATCCTTTCAGCATGGCGTACCCTATGGTGTCGCTGAGCTATGTCTTCGGCATGGTGGCGGCCATCGTGTTTTTCCACGAGCCTGTGACCATAGTCAAGTGGATGGGAGTGCTGTTGATAATGGCTGGTTGTTATTTAATCGCGAGGTAAGATGAGAAAGTTATTGTGCATAATTTCGCTTTCGCTGGCGTCTCTCTTTTCCGGCATGGCCCAGAACCAAAGCCGGATAATTGAGCAGATCAACAGTGCCGGCGCCGCTGTAAAGTCCCTGGAGTGCGATTTCACGCAGACAAAGCACATCAAGTTGCTTAACGACAAGATGGTCTCGACGGGAAAGCTTTACTATGCCCAGAGCGGCTCGTTGAGGTGGGAGTACGTTTCTCCTTACAGCTACATCTTCATCCTCAGCGACTCAAAGGTGCTGCTGAAAAACAGCGACCGCTCGGACGTGATTGACGTGAACCAGAACAAGATGTTCCGCTCCATCGCCAAGATGATGGGCGATTGCATAGTGGGTAAATGTCTCTCAGACGCCAGCTCGTTCCAGACAAGCATTAGCGAAAGCCCTTCAGAATGGGTGGCTACCCTCGTGCCTTTAAAGAAAGACCTCAAGCAGATGTGGTCAAAGCTCGTGCTCCATTTTGACCCTGCCGCTAAGTGCGTCAAGGTCGTGGAAATGTACGAGACGACAGGCGATAAGACAATCATCGAGATGAAGAACATCAAGATGAATAAGGCTATAGATCCTAAAGTCTTTTCTGTTCAGTAGCATGAGAAAGCTTGTCCTTATAACTCTTCTCGCGGCGATGTCGCTATGCCCGGAACTCTGCTATGGCCAGAATCCGGAGCCTCAGAATCGTCGTTATAAGGTCAAGATAGATTTCGGGAAGGCCTACATCAGCGGGATCTGCATAAAAAAGGACATCGAGGGCGGCAGCTTGTGGTCATTGATGAACGAGTTCGGCGTAAGCGCCTTGTCGTTCAGCTACGATGAGTCCAGGCAGAAGACAAGGATAATCTCGATGTTGAAAAAACTCCGTAAGCCGGGAGTCAAGGCTGTGTTGCGAAGGGATCTGAGCGTGATATGCGAGGATCTGGAGCACACTGAGGGATTGGATACGCTCACTCACAGCTATGTGAGCGCTTACAAGGAAGATATAGTTTATAATTTCACTCCGTTAAGAAATGAAATTACTCAATAGTTTATTTACGATTGTCTCTGACCAGCAGACAGCTTCAGGACACGATTATACGATAGATCTCGACAAGGAGCATTTTATCTACAAGGCCCACTTCCCTGGAGAGCCTATAACTCCGGGCGTGTGCGTCATGCAGATCGCGAAGGAACTTTTCCAGGAGGCCCTTGGCCAGAAATTGGACCTTGTCTGCGTGAAAAACGTGAAATTCCTGAAGATTATCTCTCCAAATGAGGTGACAAGGGTCTGCTACAGCCTTTCAAAGATTTCCTCTGACGAGGCTGGCCAGAAGGTCCAGGTGTCTGTCATAGATGATCAGAACGTGTACGCCAAGCTTTCATTGATATGTCGCACTCTCTGATAGAGGAGAACGCATCGGTACGCCAGAGTCTTAAGGACAGAGGCATTTGCGTGATTATCCCTACGTACAATAACGCGGGGACGATCGTCGATGTCGTGACAAGGGCCATGGCGCAGTGCGATGATGTGATTGTGGTGTGCGACGGATGTACGGATAATACAGTCTCTTTATTGGAGGCTTTGCCTCAAAGACCGGCGATAGTTCCCCTTGGGAAAAATAAAGGAAAGGGCACAGCTCTTAAAGAGGGCTTCAGATATGCCAGGAAGGCGGGTTTCGCTTATGCTATCACCCTTGACGGGGACGGACAGCATTTCCCGGAAGATATTCCTACGCTGCTGGAAGCGAACAAAGCCCACCCGGGAGCGCTTCTTGTGGGCGAGCGCAAGGGGCTTGAGAACGCGGATAGAAGCAAGGCGAGCTCTTTTGCCAACAAGTTCAGCAATTTCTGGTTCGCCGTTCAGACCGGACATTATCTTAACGATACCCAGACAGGCTACCGCCTTTATCCATTGAAAAAGCTGCGCGGGCTGTCTCTTCTGACGTCAAGATATGAGGCCGAGCTGGAGCTTATGGTGCTAGCCAGCTGGCACGGAGTCAAGCTTGTCAGCGTGCCTGTGAATGTGTACTATCCTCCAAGAGAGGAGAGGGTCTCCCACTTCCGCCCAGGCAAGGACTTCGCCCGCATCAGCGCCCTGAACGCAGTCCTTTGCTTCTTCGCCCTTGTATATGCTCTTCCTCTTGCAGTCATAAGGGCTATTCTTAGCGTCCTGCGCACAGTCTATACCTTCATCTTCTTCCTTTTCTTCACGATGTTCGTGATGACCCCATGTGTATATGTGTACCTGAGCATCGGGAAAATAACCGAGAAGAAAAAGGAGAACCTGCATGGGATATTGAATTTCATGGCCCGCTTCGCTCTTTTTGTCCATAAGATTCCGGGCGTGAAATACTCGCAGTCGAACCCTCACGGGGAGGATTTCAGCAAACCGTCAGTCATGATTTGCGACCATCAGTCCCACCTGGACATCGTCCCTGTGCTCGCGCAGACAAAGAAGGTGATTATCCTGACGGCGGACTGGGTGTGGAAGAATCCTATGTATAGTTTCGCGATACGCAACGCTGAGTTCCTTCCGGCGTCGGCGGGCATGGATGTCATAATGCCACATCTTCGTTCCCTGATCGAAAGAGGGTACAGCATCGCTATATTCCCGGAGGGGACAAGGTCGGAAAAGGGGAATATAGGCCGCTTCCACCAGGGAGCCTTCTATATAGCCCAGCAACTCGGGATAGATGTCATCCCGCTGGTTCTCTATGGCGCGGGAAGGGCCCTTCCGAAGCATGGACGCAAGCTTAATAAATGGCCTATGCACATGGAAATAGATAAGAGGATAACTCCGCAGGAGATGCTTCAGCTAGGCCAGACTACAAAGGAACAGTCTTCCGCCATGAGGAAGTACTTCATAAACAGATTCAATCAAATAGCGGATAGGGTAGAGCAAGATGTCTAAGGTTGTGATCATAGGAGCGGGCCTTGGCGGCCTCACGTGCGGATACATACTCCAGAAAAACGGATACGACGTGACTATCCTGGAGCAGGGTGTCCAGCTAGGCGGCTGTCTTCAGTGTTTTACCCGCAAGGGAGCGAAGTTCGAGACAGGAATGCATTTTATCGGATCGGCGGCCCAGGGACAGACCATGGAAAAGGTCATGCGTTATCTTGGCCTGAGCGAAGACGTGAAGCTCAGTCCTTTGGACACATCCGCATACAATACAGTAGCCCTGGAAGGAGAAATGTTCCGTTTCCCTAACGGAAGAGAGGCTTTCATCGAGCAGATGTCCTCTTACTTTCCAGCCGAGCGTGAAGCGTTGATAAAATATGTGCGTATCGTGGACCGTATCGCCTCCGCCTCGAGCCTGGGTTCTTTGACATCGGAGCAGACAGAAAGGGACATGGCCGCTAACACCGAGTACAGAATGCTCGCCATGGACCATGTGCTGGACACGCTTTTTAAAGACCCTCTGCTAAAGAAGGTTCTGGCGGGAGATCTGCCTTTGTACAGCGCTCAGATGGGCAAGACGCCGTTTTCCCAGCATGCGTTCATAATGGACTTTTATAACCAGAGCGCATTCCGTGTCGAGGGAGGAAGCGACAGTATAGCGAAGTCTTTAGTCTCAAGCATAGAGCGTATGGGCGGAAGGGTCCTGTCTAAGCATAAGGTAGTCAAGATACATTGTGACGATACGAAGGCGACAGGCGTGGAGACCCTTCAGGGAGAATATTTCCCCGCGGATTATGTCATCAGCACCGTCCATCCGAACAGGTTGCTGGAGATGCTTTCCACTCATCTTATCCGCCCCGCTTTCCGTCAAAGGATACAGAGCATTCCTCAGACCGCGGGAGGCTTCGCTCTCTACGTGAAGTTCAAGCCGGAGCAGATGCCTTATATGAACACGAATCTTTACGCATATAGCCAGGGTACTCCGTGGAATTGCGAGACTTACACGGCGGAGCAGTGGCCGAAGGGTTTTCTTTATATGCACATGTGCCATCAGGACAAGGCACAGTGGGCGCAAAGTGGCGTGGTTCTCTCATACATGAGCATGGATGAGGTGGCCCCTTGGAAGGGAACCAAGGTCGGCAGAAGGGGCGAGGACTACGAACTTTTCAAGCAGGAGCATGCGCTCAAGCTGATTCAGAATGTGGACAAATTCCAAAGCGGATTCTCTTCCTCGATCGACAGTTTCTACACATCCACTCCGTTGACATATATAGACTATACCGGAACTCAGGACGGGTCCATGTATGGCGTCGCCCAGGATATAACCCTCGGCGCGGCGGGAAGGGTGCCATACCGCACCAAGATTCCTAACCTTCTGCTCGCGGGACAGAACGTCAATTCTCATGGAATGCTCGGCGTCATCGTCAGTACGATAGTGACATGTTCAGTCCTTGTCGATTCGGAGACTATTTACAGACAAATCATTCAAACCAATGAATAGCAGTGCAGTCATAATAGGAGGAGGCCTGGGAGGCCTCTTCACCGGCGCCATCCTCTCCAAGGAGGGTGTCAAGGTCACAGTCATCGAGAAGAACGCCACCCTTGGCGGCGGACTCCAGAGCTTCAAGCGAATGGGAGAGGTCTTCGACACCGGCATGCATGTCATCGGTGGTATGCGTGAGGGCGGAAATATTCGCCGTATCTGCGAGTACCTCGGAATTATGGACAAGATCCATATCAAGGACGTGGACGATGATGTCATTGACACGCTCTATTTCGCCCAGGACAAGTGTACTTACCGCATGGCTATGGGAAAGGAGGGCTTTGTCAGATCATTGAGCGAGTCTTTTCCTGACCAGAGGGAGAATCTTGAAAAGTATGTTGAGGCGATTTTCAAGATCGTGGACGGACTGGACCTGTTCTATCTTCGTCCAGCGTCGGATTTTCTGACGATACATGACGAGGATTTCACAATGGCGGCGGACGCGCTCATCGCGAAGTATATCAGCGACGAAAGACTTCGTAGCGTGCTCGCCTACATGAACCCTTTGTATGGCGGCAGAGGTGGAATCACGCCCGCGTACGTGCACGCGGTCATATCCGTCATATATATATTAGGACCGTCGCGTTTCGCCGGCGGAAGCGGACTTTTCGCGGACACTCTGGGTGAGTTCATCCTCGAGCATGGCGGCGAGGTTATCGTAGGCGACGGGGTCGAAAGCGTCCAGAGCGAGGAGAAAATGATTACAGGCGTCACTACCCGCAAGGGACGCGTCTTCACCGCCGACTATTATATATGCGCGGTGCACCCTTGCTCTTTTGTCAAGCTTCTTGATGATCCGACGGTGTTGCCTAAGGCCTACCGTCAGCGTCTCGAGTTGATACCTAACTCATACTCAGCCTTCACTCTGAACGTGAAATTGAAAGAGGGGCGCTTCCCGTATATCAACCACTCATGCTATTATATGAGCCGTTACGACGAGATATGGGATTTTGAGAAAGGTGACGACAGATGGCCTATGGGCTTTCTTTACATGACCCCTCCGGAGATTGAGCAGGGACCGTATTCAAGAAAAATGATTATAACCGCCCCTATGACATTCGAGCAGGTCAGGCCATGGGAAGATTCGACCTACGGACACAGGCCTCAGGAATATAAGCAGTGGAAAGAGAAGTGCGCTAAGATGCTGCTTGAGAAAATGGAAGAGGTGATACCTGGATTCATGGATTATGTCGAGGATATCAATACGGCATCCCCTCTTACCGTCCGTGATTTCTATTCTGTAAAGGACGGGGCGATATGCGGCTATTCCAAGGACTGCAACAACATGGCGCTGTCCCAGGTGCCTGTGGTCACCAAAGTGAGAAATCTGCTTCTTACTGGCCAGAACTGTAATCTTCACGGCTTCTGCGGTGTGCCACTGACAGCTATAAATACCTCAGAGGCAATACTTGGCAGGAATTACATACTGAATAAACTTTCCCAGAATGTTTGACGATATACGTCCATATTACGATAGCGAGATCCCCTCGGCGATGCGTCGAATAGCCAGTAAGGCTCTGTTCACCTCCCTGGCGTCATTTGTATTCCCCGATCGCGACGTAGAGCAAGTACGCCGTGAGATAGAGGGCATCACCACAAGTGAGCAGTTCCAGCGAAAGGTCATGTATAAGGCCAATGAGAGAATCATTCAGGAGAGCATGACAGAATTCACGTATTCCGGAATAGAGAATATAGAAAAGGGGAAGCCATATCTGTTCGTCTCCAACCACAGGGACATCATGCTTGACGCGTCGCTGTTGCAGAATATGCTTTTGGATAACGACATGCCAACGACCCAGATAACATTCGGGGCTAACCTGATGCAGGATGAGCTGGTCGTAGATATAGGAAAGTCCAACAAGATGTTCCGCGTAAGCCGTCCGGGAGGCAGTATAAGGGAGTTCTATAAAGCTTCCATGCACCTGTCTGACTATATCAGAAACGCCATTCTTGTCAAGAAGGACTCTGTCTGGATAGCCCAGCGTAACGGCCGCACCAAGGATGGCGTGGACCGTACCGACCAGGGCATCATAAAGATGTTCGAGATGAGCCGCAGTGACGATAAACTCAAATCTATCGCCGAGTTGAACATAGTCCCGGTGGCGGTGTCTTATGAATGGGAGCCGTGTGATATCTTGAAGACAACTGAGGTTTATGCTCGTTCTAAAGGCCCATACCAGAAAAAACCGGGAGAGGATCTCAACAGTGTCCTTATAGGCATCAATCAGCCTAAGGGCCGTGTACATTTCCATATATGCGAACCGCTAAAGGAAGATGAACTCGCTCCTCTTGCCCGTTTGTCGGCCAACGAGTACCATAAGAGAGTGGCTTCTTTGCTGGATAAGCGCATTTGCTCGGCCTACCGTCTCATGCCTAATAATTTCATAGCCCACGATATGCTTTCGGGCGCTGACACCTATGCGGGCGAATACACACCCCGGCAGAAGGAACTCTTCATAAAGTCAATGGAACGTCTGGAAAAGAGTCCGGAGGAATATGACAGGGAAGAGCTAAGGAGAATATATCTGAGCATATATGCCTCTCCGGTGGATTCTAGAAACATCTTCGTTTAGGGCCTATGCGTCTGATACTTAGGATATACGATTATTTCTCTTCCCATAAGAAAATTCTTTGGGGCGCTACGACCGTTGTCTCAGCTTTGCTGGTCGCTTTGGTTCTCAACTTGCGATACAGCGAGGACATCAGCGATTTTCTGCCGCTTGGAAACTCTGACAGAGAGGCTTTGGACGTCTATCAGAGCATATCGGGAGCGGATAGATTGATTGTTCTTTTTGACAATCCCGGAGACGATGACATGACAGTCGAGGCTATCGACCGATTCACCGAGATTGTCCAGGAAAACGACAGCGAGCAATGGTGCTCTCGCATGAGCGCCGAATTTGACCTTGGCAGCATGCTGGAGTTGACAGATTTTGTCTATGAGAACATACCGTACTTTCTGAAAGAAGAGGATTATGCGAGGATAGACAGTCTTCTTTGTGTCAAGGATTTTGTCCCCGGCCAGCTTGAAAACGATAAACGCATGCTTATGCTGCCGTCGGGATCTATGATGGGCGCCACGCTCTCAAAGGACCCTCTCGGCCTCTACGCTCCGGTTCTCTCAAGGCTCCGCGGCTCTGATTCTTCCATGAGATTCGAGATGTACTCTGGACATATCTTCACACCCGACATGTCAAAGGCTGTCGTTATGCTCTCCTCTCCTTTCGGAAACAGCGAGACAGAGGGTAATTCGAAGCTTCTTGCGCTTCTTGACGGGGCGATAGAGCAGATGCGGGAGGATTATCCTGAAGTCCAGGCTCATGTGGTTGGCGGCCCTGAGATAGCTGTAGGGAACGCCAGAAGAATAAAGAAAGACAGTATAATCGCTATAAGCCTGTCCGCCGTGCTGATAGTCCTTCTTCTTATAGTGGCGTTCAACTCGGTGCGTGACATCCTTCTCATATTCCTTTCAATAGGCTGGGGCTGGCTGTTCGCCATGGGAGGAATGTCCCTTTTCAGCAGCGATGTCTCGATAATAGTGATAGGCATATCAAGTGTCATACTCGGCATAGCGGTCAATTACCCTCTCCATCTGATAGCCCACCTGTCCCATCAGAGGGTCGTCCGCTCGGCGATAGGGGAGATAATGGCCCCGCTTGTGGTGGGAAACATCACTACCGTCGGAGCCTTCCTCGCCCTCGTGCCTTTGCAGTCAACGGCGCTCAGGGATCTGGGGACCTTCGCCTCCCTTCTTCTTGTGGGAACGATTCTGTTCGTGCTCCTGTGCCTGCCTCACCTTGTCAAGGTCAAGGAGCATAAGGAACGAAAGTTCAAGCTGCTTGATACCCTTGCCTCTTTCAGCCCTGAAAAATATAAGTCTATCGTGATAGGCTCGCTTGTCCTGACAGCGGTACTGGCCTTTTTCAGCCTCAGGGTGGAGTTCGACTCCAACATGGCCAATATCAATTATATGACAAAGGTTCAGAAGGAGGATATGGCTTATTTCCAGAAACTCCTCTCGGATATGAACACCAGCACGACAAGAAGCGTCTATGCTCTGTCAAGAGGTGATGATTACGACAATGCTCTGGCCGCCGCGGCGAAAAAGCAGGATGCGATTGATTCTCTTATCGCGCAGGGGCTTGTCTCAAGCCATAAGGGTGTGAGTGATTTTCTTGTGTCCAAGAAGGACCAGGAGCGCCGCCTGGAGATGTGGGAGGATTTTATTTCAAGGCATGGAGCGTTTCTTAAGGAGTCGATAAAGACGCACTCGGCTTCCTGCGGCTTCTCGCAAGAGGCTTTCGAGCCATTCCTGGCGACATTGGAGGCTCCCGTTCCTCAATCTCAGGAAATAGAGTATTTCTCCGCCCTGACCTCCCTTGTACTCAGCCAGAATCTTACAAATCTTGAGCAGACGGGCAAGGCGTATGTCATAGACGTCCTCTCAGTGGAGAAGGAAAATATCCCGGCTGTGAAAGAGCGTCTGGGCCAGGATTGCTTTGATGTCGAGAGCATGAACAGCGCTCTTTCGGATAACCTCTCGGATAATTTCAATTACATAGGCTGGGCATGCTCGCTTATAGTATTCTTCTTCCTCTGGTTCTCCTTCGGCCGATTGGAACTCGCTCTGATTTCCTTCCTGCCTATGGCGGTGAGCTGGGTGTGGATACTTGGTATCATGGGGGCGATGGGCTTGAAATTCAACATCGTGAATGTGATTCTCGCGACCTTCATCTTCGGACAAGGTGATGACTATACTATATTCATGACCGAAGGCTGTCAGCACGAGTACACCTTCAGACGTCCTATCCTGAGCTCGTATAAGAACAGTATCATTCAAAGCGCCCTAATCATGTTCGTGGGAATAGGCACTCTGATTGTCGCCCGCCACCCGGCCATGCGCTCGCTCGCGCAGGTGACTATCATAGGCATGTTCTCAGTGGTGCTGATGGCGTACATGATACCGCCTCTCCTTTTTGGATGGATCACCCGTAAAAACGGGAAGGTCAGACGCTATCCTGTAACCCTGCGTTCTCTTTTGCTTGGCGTGCCGAAAGACCCGGTAGCGCTTGTCAAAGGACGTTATATCTACAAAGGGAAAGAAATTGGACGAAGAGTAAGTGCCAACCTTAGAGAATTTGTCGTACCTTCGGTGCCGGATAGCGGTGAAATCGTCATGGATGATCCTGACGGATATGGCGAAAAAGCGATACTCACGGCGCTGACCTATCCTGACGCCACGGTCAGAGTCCGGATCAAGGACGAGGATGCGCTCGCTGTAGCGAAGGCTTCCGCGGAAGGTTTTACCGACAATGTTATTTTTGAGTAAACAACGAAGGCTTAACGATTTATATTATGAGGCAACATATTAAGGAACTTCTCAGCGAGGCTTTGCCCGCAGTCGATTTTGAATCAGATTTCCTTTTTACAGAGCTTGATTCTCTGGGAGTAGTCACTGTTTTAGTGCTTCTGGAGAACGAGTACAAGATCCCGATGGACTCTTCAGACGCGAGACCGAAGAATCTAAAGAACCTTGACGCCATAGTGAAAATGGTCGAGACAAAATTAGCCGCTAAGAAATAATGAGAACACAGGAAGAAAGCATATGCTTGTTCGCGCAGACTACGCCGGACAAGATCGCCGCTGTCTGCGGAAATGACAGCGTTACATACAAGGAACTTTGGGAGGGAATCCTTGAAAGGGCCCAGAGGCTGAAAGAGGCCGGGCTGAAGGCTCACCGTCCTTATGTTTTCCGTGCTACTCAGGACATTGATTTCATTAAGACCTATTGCGCGGTACATTATCTCAAGGCTGTCGCCGTCCCGCTTGAAAAAGGAGCGTTGGAAGTCAATTTCCAGGCGGTCAAGGATGAGGTGGAAAGCTGCGAGTTCGCCCCTGATATCGTGGACGCTCTCTATACGACAGGCACCACGGGCAAGTCCAAGGGTGTCATGCTCTCGGAGACGGCCCTTGTCAGCTGCGCGGACAATTTCATCGCCGACTTTGGCTACACTCCTGAACTTCTCTTTATCATAAGCGGTCCGTTGAACCACATCGCCTCCCTTTTCAAGATGCATCCGGTCTTCACAATCGGTGGAACGGTCTGTATTCTTGACGGACTCAAGGACATGGAGGCGTTCTTTGACGTGTTCAATCTGCCGTTCAAGAAGTTCGCCACCTTCCTCGTGCCTGCCAGCATACGCCTTATCATGCAGTTCTCATACGACAGACTCTGCGCTTTGAAGGATAAGATAGATTTCCTGGAGACGGGAGCCGCGCCTATTACCCAGACGGATATGCGTCTTCTGAGCGAGGCTCTTCCTCACTCCCGCCTTTTCAATACTCTCGGAGGCACAGAGATAGGCGCGGTGTGTACCTATAACTTCAATGACGGCAAATATATGGAAGGCTGCATAGGCCGCCCTATGAAGAATTCCTCCGTTGAGGTGACCCCTGACGGAAATATCATCGTTTCGGGACTCACTATCATGAGCGGTTATGTCGGGGATCCTGAATTGTCCGCCCAGGTCATGAAGGGAGGTAAGATTTATGGCGCCGACCTTGGCTATATGGACGAGGACGGAATGATCCATCTTACAGGCCGAAGCGGGGATGTTATCAATGTCGGCGGATTCAAGATCAATCCTGTCGAGGTGGAGAACGCCGCGGCGTCATATCCGGGTCTTAAAGAAAGCATCTGCGTCGCGGCCCAACACCCCGTCATCGGCACTGTGCTTAAGCTTCTAGTCGTTTTGGAAGACGGCTATCAGCTGGATAAGCACGCTCTCGCGCGCCACATAAAAAGTAAGCTCGAGTCCCATAAGGTCCCTACCTATTATGAGACAGTAAATTCCCTCCAGCGTACCTATAACGGTAAGCTGGATAGGAAATACTATAGAAAATAGAATCTTTTAAAGGAGATTTTCCTTAAGGAAGGACGTGGCTATCGTGACTGCGTCCTTTTTCTTGTTGAGGAAGTGGGTCTCGCCCTCTATGATATGAAGGACGCTGTCGCTGTAGCACTCGTGGTATTTCTCGCTATAGCCCACAGGGACGATCTTGTCCTCGGTTCCGTGAATGAGGCAGACTTTGCCGGTGTATTTAGCCGAAGTCTCGTAGATAGGGAGCACCTGCGCCGCCTGGATGAACTTGCGTCCCAGCTTGTGCATCATGATGCTTACGTACTCAGGAGGGTTCTTCGGGTCATATTTCACACCCATGCACACTCCCGCGATGGCGTCGTCCTTCAATACTGCCGCGGGGGCCATCTGTACGAGGCACTTAGGTTTGCGAGGGCTGTCCTCCAGTTCTCCCGCGAGCATTCCGGCGATGACTCCGCCCATGGAGTGGCCAAGGAAGGCGATGCCGCTGACATAGTCAAGTTTGCAGACGTAGTCAAACACAGCCTTGGCGTCGGAAAGTTCGTTCGCCATGGTCATATCAATGAATTTACCCTCGCTCTTGCCGTGGGCGTTGAAGTCAAAGCGTATGGAGGCGATGCCTTCAGCGGCGAGAGCCTTGGCCATAGTCGAGATAGGAGGGAAAATCTTATTGGCCATGAACCCGTGCATGAGGATGACCATCGGACATTTGTCTTTTGCCGGGTTGAATCCTTTAGGAAGGGTGATGGCGGATGAGAGTCCGCCCTGCTCACCGAAAATCTCGTACTTGCGGCCGCTTTTTAGCGCATCTAGGATAGTTGTAAAAATGCCCATGGTTTTGTTTCTTGAATTGTTACAGGATGGTAAGTTCGATAGGCTCGCCAGTCTTGTTGTATGCGTTCTCGAATGGGTAGAGATAGCCGACCTTGTTGTTTATGTCGTAGACGACTGTGTGTGATGTCTCCCAATATTTGTTTGAGGCGACGTGCGGATCGTCCATAACGCCGAACTCCTTCTCGTAGGTTGCCCAGTAAGACTCCATGTTGTTTGCCCAGTAACCCTGCATCGCCTC
>JAKSJJ010000100.1 GCA_024398335.1 Bacteroidales bacterium
CGCCGCTTTTCGAGGAGGCTACGGAGAAGGGTGGCTATTTCTTCCGCCAGTACCCGCTGGTCGATAATGGAGTCATGGTGGAGAATGAGTCGAAGGGCAAGTCTATCCGTAAGGCTATATGTCAGCGCGGGGAGGAGATTTTCGTTGTCATGACAAAATCGCAGGAGTCTTTCCACGACTTCTCACAGGCTCTTGTGGACTTGGACGTGGATAACGCCATATATCTTGTCGGAAGCGTCTCTTACGGATATTTCAGGGACCGTTACGACCATCTCGCCATTATCTATAATAAGCTTCGCGGCGGGTACAAGTACGAGAATCACATCCAGTGGGTGGTGTCAAATAATTAGTCCATGCGCAGGTTCCTTGTCTTGGCGTTCGCCGCTTTGTCTTTAGTGTGCTCGTGTTCGGGAGGACATCGAGGCCTCGCGGGAGTGTCATCAGCGGATTCTTTCAGGGGTGTCTATTTTTGGAAGACTACATTCGCGTTGGACTCTGTCCAGAGGTCGTTTCTTTCTGATAATAAGATAGATAGGATATATCTAAGGCTTTTCGACGTGGACGGAAGCAAGGCTCCGGGCGAGGACGCGCAGGTCAATCCCGTGGGCACGATACGCTTCTTTCAGGGCGTTCCTGAAGGCGTCGAGGTGGTTCCGACTGTCTTTATCACTGTCGAGGCGATAAAGCGTAGTCATGGACAGATGGACACATTGGCGACCCGTATCACAAAGAGGGTGATGGATATGTGCTCATATAATAAGCTCGGCCTGGTGCGGGAGGTTCAGTTCGACTGCGACTGGACGCAGAGCACGCAGGACGATTTTTTCCGTCTGTGTAAGGCGAGTAAGGAGATATTCGCGAAGGAGGGAATTATTCTCAGCGGTACGGTGCGTCTTCATCAGATAGGCAAGGAATTCCTGCCGTTCGACAGGGGAGTGCTGATGGTCTATAACACTGGCGCCATTACAGAGGAATCGACGGCCAACGCTATTCTGGACACCGCTGACGTGGCGAAATATCTCCATCCGTCGTCAGTGAAGCGCTTCGCGAAGTACCGCGCCAAGAACTGTCCGATCATGGATATAGCCTTGCCTCTTTATGGCTGGGGCGTTGTCTTCCGGGGCGGGGAGTTTTTCCGTTTGATTCACGAGGTGGATTTTTCCGATACAGACTTCTTTTCCCGCCTCGACTGTGTCGAGGATACGGCTGTAGCGGGTGCGGGGACAAGATATAGAGTCCTTCGCCAAATACGTGTGGACGGGGCTGAACTCATGCCGGGGGATGTGATAAGGCAGGAACTTCCTTCGTATGAGACCATTATGGGCGCATATCGGATGGTGGCCACGGCTTATCGCTCTCTTTCTGGCGACAGATGTCCTTCTACGGTGCTCTATCATCTGGATTCCGCTTCTATCTCCCGTTTCTCTGCCGGGCAGATAAGTTCTTTTTACGAGGGTTCCTCCTTGTAGAAAATCTGCAAGCCTTGTAGATTTTTCGTTGTCGTGCGGGCTTTGGATACCTTTGCCGTACAAACTTAAAACGACAACAAAAATGGAGCAGAAAAAAATCAACGTTTACAATCTTCTTATCATTGACGAGTCCGGATCTATGAGCTCAATCTATGACCAGGCTCTTTCAGGAATCAACCAGACTCTTAACGGTATCCGCGAGGCGCAGAGCGAGTTTCCTCAGCAGAAACAGTATGTCTCTATCGTGACATTTGAAGGAAATGGTGTCGGGGGTGTCAAGACAAGACGAGACAGAGTCCCCGTGTCGAAGGTGAAGGACATGAGCGTGCGCGATTATCAGCCTGGTGGTTGTACTCCGCTTTATGACGCTATGGGCAGCGCTATCTCACATCTTAACTCATGCATAGAGGACGGCGACGCCGTGCTTGTCACGGTCATTACTGACGGGTACGAGAACGCCTCATGTGAGTACTCAGGCGCGGCGGTCAAGGAACTTGTAGGCAGGCAGAGGGAGAAGGGCTGGACTTTCGCTTACATCGGGGCCAATCAGGACGCTGTCGAGGTCGCGAAGGAATTGAATATCAACAACGCCCTTAATTTCGACGCTACCGCCGAAGGCACTGTCACCATGTCTGTCAAGTACAATAAGGCAAGGAGAAAGTTCCTGGAGCAGGTGGATTGCTGCATGGCGGCTCCCGCCGATGATCTTTGCGAGACCCTTGGTTCTCTTTCAGGCCTTTTTGAGGAGTAATCGTGTTTATTCCCAGATAACAAGCGCGCGGTCGAGGACTATGTTCTTGGCCGCTCCTTGTTTTCCGTCAATGTAGTAAAAGCGGGCGATACGCTCATCGATGACGTCTCTGAAGGCTTTCCTTGCTTTCGAGACTTTCTCGTTGATGGAGTTGCTCATGATAGAGTCTGTAAGGTCGCTGATGCTCTTGCGTATGGCGTCCATGTCACTTCTTCCGCTGATAGAGGTGTAGATATCCTCAAGTTCGTCCCTGTAATCCCCGAGGTCTTTATAGCGAATGCCTTCCGGATGTTTCAGGTAGAGCAGGAATACCGCTTTTGTGAGCTTGTCCATCTTGACTTCAATCTTGTCGAAGTCCTCAAGGATGATCTTGTGGTTGCGGGTAATCTTCAGCCGGCTGACTTTGACCGTGTAAGAGAGCAGGACCTCGAGTTCTTCGATCGAAACTCCATACTTATCTTGAAGAGCGAGCAGCTCTTTCAGCAGTTCTTTCGCCTTTGTGTCAAGCGGCTGATCTACAATCTCCGGCTCCGCTACCAGTTTACGCAGCGCCCTTTTGCCTCTGGTGATAAGCCCCGGTTCTTCCTTGGTTTTCTTTGCGGCCTCGAGTTTCTTTGGTCTTGACGCGGGTTCTATTTCTGCTGATTCATGGCGCCTGACAGGGGAGTATGACATGTCGCGGCCACCATCGCCGTCGAAAAATCCTCTGATGTCGTCGAATTTGGCGTGGGGGGCTTTGGACTCCTCTTTGGGGCTTACGCTGAACCTGACTCCTGAATCTGGATGATTGCTAGCGGATGGCGCGTTGTCTTCTGGACAAGGTATGTTGTCGGCTGGGTACATGCCGTATGTATGCGGCATGTCATCGGACGGAACGTCGTCCAGCTGGATAGGGGGAATCTCTTCGGCCTGCTCGAATTCGAGATTGTCGTCCTGCTCGCATTCGAGAATGTCGTTCTGCTCGCATTCGAGAATGTCGTTCTGCTCGTCGTGCTCCGTCTTGAGGCCCGGGAAGAAGTATTGGAGAGCCTGAGCCGAGAGCGAATTGATTATTTCCAGGATGTGTTTTTCCATGTGCGGGTGTTTAAAATTCGAGCCTGAATCCGTTACGTTTCATTTTCATCTTCTCGTACTGCTCCTTGTTGAAGCGGTAGTGGAAAGGGGTGCGTGGACCCGCGTTAGCCGGACGGTCACCCACTTCGGAAAGGATTTCCAGGGCGTTGATTTTCTTAGCGAAGTTGCGTCTGTCGAACTTTACTTCTAAGATAGCCTCGTAAAGTTCCTGGAGCTGCGGCATGGTGAATACCTCTGGGAGAAGCTCGAATCCTACTGGCTCGAAATGTATAGTCTCCCTTAGTCTGGAGAGGGCGTCACGCAGTATTCTGTCGTGGTCGAAAGCGAGCTGGCTTACCTCTCTTGCAGGGAACCACTTCGCTTCCTGGGCATCGCTTCCTCCTTTGACGTCCTGTATTTTTACAAGGGCGAAATGAGCTACTGTGATGACCCTTTCACGAGGGTCTCTTCCAAGGTCGGAGTAAACGCCGAACTCTCTTATATATACGTCTTTAAGTCCTGTCTCTTCTTCAAGTTCACGTCTGGCGCACTCGAGCATGTTGAAGTCTGGCTCGTCTCCGTCCATGCGGAGAAATCCTCCCGGCAGGGCCCATGCCCCTGGGTATGCGTCCGAGTTGTCGTCTCTTTTGATAAGAAGCACCTTCAATTCCTTTCCGTCATATCCGAAAATCACACAGTCCGAGGTCACGGCCGGGTGCGGATATTCATAATGATATTTGTACTTTTTCTCGCTTGCCATATCGTCAAGGTGTTAATTTTACGCAAAAATACGATATTTTCTTTGTTTTCCAAGTCTCGCGATATTATTATCTTCGCGTAGATTAAATGTTTACCATGTATATTCTTGATTTCGCTCCGGGGCTCGAAGGCCTTGACCAGAGGGTTTCTCTTTGGATGAATTCTAATTATTGCTCGTTTGGAGACGTGTTCTGGACATTCATGTCCGGCGTCAAGGTGTGGTTCGCGATGTATGCTCTTATCGCGGCCCTGATACTTTGGCGACTCGGATGGAAAAGGGGACTAGTCGCCATCGCATGCATCGCTTTGGCCTTTTTCCTTGACGAGAGAGTGAATAATTTGATAAAACATCTGGTTGAAAGGGTCCGTCCATGTAATAATCCTTTGATGATAGAGGCGGGTGTGCATATCCTTGAAACTGGGGGCGGATGGAGTTTTCCTAGCGGTCATGCCTGCAACAGTTTCGGCTTCGCTTTAAGCTCGGCGCTTTGTCTGAAGTTCGGAGCGGCGTCAGTCGCCGGTGTGGATGGTCTGTGGCGCTCTTCTGTAAAGCTTGACGAGTCAAGTCTGAATAGGCGTGATAAGGTCAACGGCTTGATAGTCAATGTCTATGGGGTGTTTATAATCACATGGGCGTTTCTTGTGGGTGTGAGTAGGGTCATGGTCGCCAGACATTTCCTTGGGGACGTGATCGTCGGAGCCGTTATTGGTTCGCTGATGGGAGTGCTTTGGGCATTTATAGCACGCTTTGTTTATCGCAAGTTTTAGCGTACATTCGCGTATAGAGCATTGAATAATCAACAAACAGATATCGTATGTACTGTAGAGAATGTGGAAACTTCATCCCGGACGGATTGAGCGCTTGCCCTAAATGTGGCGCCCCTGCCCAGCCTCAGGCCCCTGGCACCCCTGGCGTAGGATCTGCCCCTGCCGCTCCTGCCCCTGTGGCTCCTGGCACCCCTGGCGTCGGATCTGCCCCTGTGGCTCCTGGCGCCTCTGGCGTCGGATCTGCCCCTCAGGGCCCTCAGCCTCCGTTTCAGCCTTATAATCCCCAGCCTCAGACGGGCTATCCCGCATGCCCGGAGAACCACCTTGTCAAGGCCATTCTGGTTACAGTGCTTTGTTGCTGGCCTTTAGGTATTCCGGCTATCGTGTATGCGTCACTTGTTGAAACCGCTTATCACACCGGACAATTTGATCTGGCTGTCCAGAGAAGCAGGATCGCTGATAGATGGGCCAACGCCGCCATTATATCCGGCGTCATATTTGTCGCCCTATATATCATATTAATCGCATCCTTGGCGGCTCTCGGTGTTTTAAGCGATATGTAAGACCTTGAATAAAAAGCACATATTATATATTGCTTTGTTGTTGTCGATGCCGGTAATTCTCTGGGTCTATTTCCATTTTGACCCAAGTACCGGCGTCTTTTTCCCTAAATGCCCCGTTCGCTCACTCTTAGGGATACCATGCCCTGGTTGTGGCTCCCAACGCGCACTCCATTCTTTGCTACACCTTGATTTCGCGATGGCGTGGAAATATAACGCCATGCTTGTTTTGACCCTGCCTGTCCTGGCCCTTCTTGTTATCGCTTCTTTGCTGCGTGAACGCCTGCCTCGCCTATATGAATTTACCCATAAAGGCTACTTCGCCACCGCGTTCGCCGTCCTGATTCCCCTTTGGTGGCTCCTAAGGATTGTATTCCACTGGTACGTTTAGGTCGCCCCGCTAAAAAACGACTACCTTGCTTTTTTCGTAGCAAGGTAGTCGTGAAAATGACCTTATAGGCTCGCCCGTGGGCTATTTGATGCCGTATTTCTTGAGGATCTTGAGGATTGGCTTCTCGATTGACTGCTCCCAGACTGAGTAACCGTTGTCGTTAGGATGTACTCCGTCAGCGGTTGATGACTCGCCGTTATGAAGGGCTGCGTCTGGCTTGATGTAGTAAACGTCCTTGTACTGCTTGCAAGCGATAGCCATGAGGCTGTCTGAGAGGGCACGGCGGCCGCTGAACTCTTTCTGTGACTCGGTGTTGAAGTTCTCTCTCTCCCAATAGATTGTCCTCTGGATGATGATAGGTTTTCCTGGGTGTGCCTTGACCATTCTTGCGATGAATGGGAGAAGACGCTCGCGGATAAGCGGGATGTTAGGGTTTGAGAATGGATCGAAGACATAAGCGTCTGCCTCTACCTGCTCGAGAACGTCAGCGAAGTATGGCTGCATCTTGCAGTTGCCGCTGAATCCAAGGGTGATAGGCTGGAGACCAGTCCTACGCATGAACTGTACAGGGTAGCTCATGCCGGCTCTTCCGGTGCTGATGCCGTGGGTGAAGCTGCTGCCGTGGAACACGATCTTGTGCCTGAACGGAGACTCAAGGGTCTCTACCTTGCTGCCTTCAGGGACGCAGACCTTGCATGAGTTGAGCTCTGCGTAGAGCGGGAGATAGAGGAGACACTCTTTCTCACCCTCTGCCATGGCCTTTACAAGGCTGATGACTCTGTCTGGGTCGTTGTGGCCGTAACCGAAATCGTTCATTCCTGCCCAGAGCCACTTGCCGTCTTTCTTTATATAGAGGTCAAAGCCTCTGTATGAACGATATGAGCTGCCGTTGCGCTCGCCGAAGCCCGCGCATACGCCAATCTCTTTAGCGTCTGTCTTGAAAAGGACAGCGAGTCCCGCTGGAACTCGGCACTGGAGGTTTTCTCCCTTGGTGAAGCCTTTGAAACGGA
>JAKSJJ010000101.1 GCA_024398335.1 Bacteroidales bacterium
GGCTCGTTGTACATTGCCTATTACACAGAAGACTGATATCCCGGCCAGCTTCGGCATGAGGCACAAGGCGGCGATAGGTCTGACGGAAGAGACGGACGCTGATGTGATCCTGGTTTCTGAGGAGACAGGTCATATAGCGTTTGTCAGGGCCGGTGAGGTCGCTATTCTGGACAATATAAACAGTTTAAAGCTTAAGCTGAACAGCACTTTCAGCGATGAGCCGCAAGACAATAAATAGGAGGGAGGATTTTGGAGACATCGCGAAAAGGGGCAAGGCTTGAGGCGAAGCTCGGTTTTGACAGAGTAAGAGCGGCGATCGCGGATAAATGCTCGACATCGTATGCTGTCGAAAGGGTGGAGAATGAAAAATTCTCCACCATGGCCCGTGAAATCCGTCGCAGACTTCTTTTGACCGACGAGATGAGACTCATTCTTATGTTTGAGGACTCGTTCCCGAGCGCGGGTTTCGTGGATTGTCTGGATTTTCTGAAAAGACTTTCCAAGCAGGGTAACTACATAGACCTTATATCTCTGGGTAAGTTGAGGACAATGCTGGAGACCATCCAGAAGGTAGCCTCTTTCTTTTCCCAGATCAAAGACGGAGTCTATCCGAACCTGAAGAGAATGGCGTCCTCTGTGATGTTGTTCCCGGAGGTCAGAAGAAGGATTGACTCTATTCTTGACCGTTATGGAGCGGTTAAAGACACAGCTTCAGATACGCTTTACGACATTCGTAAATCCCTTAGGGATAAGGAGACTGCGTTGAGCCGCCGTGCGGCTGCGATTCTGCGTAAGGCCCAGGAGGAGGGGCTCGTGGATTCTGACGCCAGCGTCACGATGCGTGACGGAAAGATGCTGATTCCTGTCCCAGCCGCCTCTAAACGCCGTATTCCTGGTTTTATCTATGACGAGTCAGCGTCCGGAAAGACCGCGTTTGTCGAGCCTGCGGAGATCGTGGAGCTGGACAACGAGATATCCGAACTCCGTTTCGCGGAAGGCAGGGAGATACTCCGTATCCTGGTGGAGTTCTCCGATTTCATGCGTCCGTACGTCCCTGAGTTGATTGACGCCGCGAAATTCCTCGGAGAGGTGGATTTCATCATGGCCAAGGCCCAGGTTGCTCTTGACTATATAGCAGGCATGCCTGTCATATCGGAAAACGGGGAGATGAATCTTCGCAAGGCACGTCATCCGCTTCTGGAGAAGGCTCTTCGCAAGGAAGGCCGTGAGATCGTCCCTCTCACCGTGACCCTCACTCCGTCAAAACACATTCTTCTGATATCCGGTCCTAACGCCGGAGGAAAGTCTGTATGCCTTAAGACTGTAGGTCTGTTGCAGTATATGTTCCAGTGGGGCATGCTTATCCCTACGTCTGAGACATCGGAACTTCCTGTCTTTGACAGGATATTGGTGGATATAGGCGACGACCAGTCTCTTGATAATGACCTCAGCACATACAGTTCCTTCCTTTCAAATATGAAGGAGATGGTTGAGGTGGCGGATTCCAAGACCCTCGTGCTTATCGATGAGTTCGGAAGCGGAACAGAGCCTGCCGCGGGTGGGGCTATCGCAGAGGCTATCCTCGCGAAACTGGACGGCAGCGGATCGTACGGAGTCATAACGACCCATTATACGAACCTCAAGCTTTACGCGTCCGCGGACAGAGGGGTCATCAACGGAGCGATGATGTTCGACGTAAAGAATATCGCCCCTATGTTTAAGTTGGAGATGGGCCTTCCAGGCAACTCCTTCGCCTTCGAGCTTGCCCGGAAAATGGGTTTGCCTGATGATATTATAAAAGACGCGGAGGCGCGCGCGGGGGAGAATTACGTTGATATGGAGAGAAACCTCCGCCGTATCGCCCGTAACCGTAAGGCTCTTGACGAGAAACTCGAGCGTATCCGCGTGACGGACAAGACTCTTGAGAACATTACGGATAAATACCAGAAGGAGCTCAAGGACATCAAGCAGTTGCGTAAGGAGATAATCGACCAGGCGCATAAGGAGGCCACGGAGATAATCGCCGGGGCGAACCGTCAGGTGGAGAAGACTATACGTGACATCAAGGAGTCCCAGGCTCAGAAAGAGTCCACCCAGGAGGCTAGGCGTGAGCTGCAGGGCTTCCTCGGAGCGTTCGCTGCTAGAAAAGAGTCTGAGCAGAAGGCCAAGGATGACTATATAGAGAAAAAGATCCAGCAGCTCGACCAGCGCAAGGAGCGTCAGCGTCAGCGAAAGCAGCAGAAGGCCACCGAGGCCCAGGCGGAGCAGGCTCAGCGGGAGTTGGAGGAGCGCCAGCGTGAGGAGAATTTCCGTAATTCTCCTTTGAAGGTAGGCGAGAAGGTGCGTATTAAGAGTAACGGAATGGTCGGGGAGGTCCTCAGGGTGTCTCCAAAGGCGGTGCAGGTGGCCGTGGGCAGCATTGTCAGCAAGCTTCCGTGCGATAAGGTAGAGCGTATCACTTCGAATGAGTACCGCGCCGCCAACAAGGAACAGACAAAGACAGTTTCTAAAATAAAGATAGACTCATCGCTTTCAGAGCGTAAGCTTTCCTTCAAGCCGGAACTGGACATACGCGGTGAGCGTGTCGCCGACGCTTTGGAGAAGGTCATGCGCTACACGGATGACGCCATAATGCTGGGCATTTCAAGCGTGCGTATCATTCATGGCAAGGGTACGGGAGCCCTGAGGGACGAGGTGCAGAAATTCTTACGCTCGACTCCGGGCGTCGCCTCGGTGGCGGATGAGCACATTCAATTCGGCGGTACAGGCGTGACCATAGTCACATTCGATTGATAAAAAATATGGCTGATCAGAGAAGACAGTTAGGGAATGACGGGGAGGCTTTGGTGGCGGCGTGGCTGTCTGAGAGAGGTCATACTGTCCTTGCTCGCAATTGGCGGGCGTCCCATCTTGAAATAGACCTTATCACCCTTGACGGCGAGGGTATTCACTTTGTCGAGGTGAAGACAAGGCGCCCTCCTATGCAGGCTGACCCTCAGGAGAGCGTTAATATCCTTAAGCAGCGCCGCATAGCGAAGGCGGCGGGAGTTTTTCTTTCCTGAAGCAAAGATCCCCGCCTGGGGAATGTGGAGTCTCATTTTGACGTCGCCGCGGTCGTATATGAAACGTCCGGGACCACTATCACATGGTTCCCGGACGCCTTTATACCTATTTATTATTAGGATTATCTGAACTTCTCGTACTCCGGCATGGCGACATCCGAGACGAGTCTATGGATGTCCTTGTCGCTTCGTGGGCATATCATCAGCACGTCGTCAGTGTCCACGACAAGATAATTGTCCAGTCCTTTGATGATGACAAGTTTCTCCTTGTCCGTACACACCGCCATGAGATTCTTCGAATCCTCGACAATCTTATGATGGCTCAACACCACGTTCCCCTGGTCGTCTAAGCCCTTGCTGGCATAGTTGTACATCGACTCCCATGCTCCTACGTCCGCCCAGTCGAAATCCGCCGGATAGACCCACGCCTTGTCTGTCTTCTCCATGATTCCGAAGTCGATGGACGCTCTCTCGCATCCTCCGTACGCGCGTCTGAGCCAGTCTTGCTCCGCCGGGGTGTCTACGGCCTCCTCCCATCCGTCGAACCATCCGAAAAGCATAGGAAGGTGCTTTGCCATCTCGTCAAGAATGGTCTTCGCCTTCCATACGAATATACCGGAGTTCCACACGAACTCCCCGCTGCCGATGAAAACTCTGGCGATCTCGACATTAGGCTTCTCCGTGAATGTCTTGACTTTAAGAGGCTCTCCCTTTTTGAGGGCGTCGCGGCCTCCCGCCGCCTGTATGTATCCGTAGTTCGGGTCAGGTCTTGTAGGGCTGACACCAAGAGTCACCAAGGCGTCCTGATGGGCCGCGAAGTCTATCGCGCTGACAAGATTCGCCCTGAAAGCTGCCACATCCTGTATGATATGGTCAGAAGGCGTGACGGCTATTACCGCGTCCGGATTCTTTTTGTAGATTTTTATCGCGGAGAAAGCGATACATGGGGCCGTGTTGCGGCTGTATGGCTCCAGAAGAATGTTTTCCTCGGGGATATCCGGCACCTGTTCTCTTACCAGGTTCTTATATCGGGGAAGAGTGACGACAAAGATGTGCCCGGGATCTATAAAGGAGCAGAAACGCTCGAAGGTGTGCTGTATGAAGGTCTTGCCTGTGTCGGCGACTTCAAGAAATTGTTTCGGAAGATTTACTTTGCTGACGGGCCAGAGTCTTGATCCCGATCCGCCAGCGAGAATTATGCAGTAGCGATTATCCATCGTGGTCAGTTTGAATGTCCTACAAAGTTAATATAAAAATTATAAGTAATTTATTGAAAATTAAAATATTAATCGTATATTTGCAGCCCGCCAAAATAGGCGGTGTACTATAAAGTATTTATAATCAATTAATTAACAAACCAATGCCTGGATTAATTGGAAAGAAAATCGGAATGACTTCCGTTTTCAGTGCTGATGGAAAAAATCTTCCATGCACTGTTATTGAGGCTGGTCCATGTGTTGTCACGCAAATCCGTACAGTCGAGAAAGATGGTTATGCCGCTGTACAGCTTGCCTATGACGAAATTTCAGAGAAGCATGCCAGCGCGCCTCTCAAGGGGCATTTTGAAAAGGCAGGAACCACTCCTAAGCGTAAACTCGTCGAGTTCAAGGCTGATTTCGCTCAGGATCTCAAACTCGGTGACGTCCTCACTGTAGCTGACATTTTCACAAATGTCGAGTTCGTTGACGTTGTCGGTACCTCTAAGGGTAGAGGATTCCAGGGCGTCGTTAAGCGTCATGGATTCCAGGGAGTAGGTGGTGCTACCCACGGTCAGCACAACCGTCTTCGTCACCCTGGTTCTCTCGGTGCTTGCGCATGGCCTTCACGCGTATTCCCTGGAACACGCATGGGCGGTCACATGGGTAACGAGAGAGTAAAGGTGTTCAACCTCGCGGTGATCAAGGTCATCCCTGAGAACAACCTTCTCGTAGTAAAGGGTTCCGTACCAGGAGCCAAAGGTTCTTATGTAATGTTGGAGGATTAAGGTATGGAATTGTCAGTTTACAAAATTGACGGATCAGAGTCCGGAAAGAAAGTCGTTCTCGATGAGAGGATTTTCGGTGTAGAGCCTAACGACCACGCTATCTACCTTGATGTCAAGCAGTATCTCGCTAACCAGCGCCAGGGTACTTCTAAGTCAAAAGATCGCAGTGAGATCGCTCATAGCACAAAGAAGCAGGGTCGCCAGAAGGGCGGCGGAGGAGCTCGTCACGGTTCTTTGAAGGCTGGTATCTACGTAGGTGGTGGCCGTATCTTCGGTCCTAAGCCACGTTGCTATCGTTCAAAGCTCAACAAGAAGCTCAAACAGCTCGCTAGATTCTCAGCTCTCTCTTACAAAGCACAGGAAAGCGCTATCACTTTCGTAGAGCCATTCGCAATGGACGCTCCTAAGACTAAGGAGTTCATCCAGATCCTTAACAACATTAAGGCTTATGGAAGAAAGACTCTCGTAGTGCTCCCAGAGAATTCTGCGAACATTTACCTTTCATCACGTAACCTCCCTGAGGTAAAGGTCATCACTGTTGATGAGATCAACACTTACGCCATCATGAACTCTAACAAGATGGTGCTTGTTGACGGCGTACAGGAGATCCTTGCTTCAAGAATTAAGTAATTTGAGAGATGGGAATTATAATTAAGCCAATCGTAACAGAGAAGATGACGGTTCAGGGCGAGAAATTGAACCGCTACGGTTTCATCGTAGACCGTGAGGCTAACAAGCTTCAGATCAAAGCAGCCGTTGAGCAGGCTTATGGCGTTACCGTCGCTGATGTTAACACTGTTAACTATCACGGTAAGGTTAAGAGCCGCTACACCAAGGCTGGTATTCTCACTGGCCGCACAAACCGCTTCAAGAAAGCCATTGTGACTCTCGCCGGTGAAGACAAGATTGATTTCTATGCAAACATTTAAGGTAATAAAGTCATGGCAGTAAGAAAATTCAAACCGTGTACCCCTGGTACAAGAAACAAGGTAATTTCCGCTTTTGACGACATTACCTGCAAGAAGCCTGAGAAGTCCCTCCTTGAGCCTCTTAAGAGGACAGGTGGACGTAACAATCAGGGTAAGATGACGATGCGTTATATCGGTGGCGGTCACAAGAAAATGTACCGTGTCATCGACTTCCTCCGCGATAAGGACAACATGGTCGCTACAGTGATGACCGTGGAGTACGATCCTAACCGCAGCGCACGTATCGCTCTCGTTCAGTATGAAGATGGTGAGAAGAGATACATCATCGCACCTAATGGAATTAAGGTAGGTCAGACTATCCTCTCCGGCTCAGGTATCGCTCCTGAGGTCGGCAACTCACTTCCTCTTGGTGAAATTCCGCTTGGAACTCTCGTTCACAACGTAGAGCTTCGTCCTGGCCAGGGTGCCGCTATGGTACGTTCAGCCGGAGCGTTCGCTCAGCTCGCCGCTCGTGAGGGCAACTACGCTATTCTCCGCCTCCCTTCAGGTGAGACCAGAATGGTGCTTTGCGCTTGCCGCGCTACTGTTGGAACAGTATCCAATCCAGATCACAACCTGGAGTCTCATGGAAAGGCAGGACGTAAGAGATGGCTCGGTCGTCGTCCTCGCAACCGCGGTGTCGTAATGAACCCGGTAGATCACCCTATGGGTGGTGGTGAAGGACGTGCTTCCGGAGGACATCCACGTTCTCGCAAGGGTCTGCCAGCTAAGGGCTACAAGACTC
>JAKSJJ010000102.1 GCA_024398335.1 Bacteroidales bacterium
AGATGACACCCAGGTCATTAGCAGCGATCGCGACAGTGAAGTATTGTGCGAAATCAGCGCTGAATCCAATGTCCATAGAGCCTCCTATACCGGGAAGACCGCCTTTAAACATATGGAAAGGATTCTTCGGCATTGACAGGTCGTCAAAGACATATCTTCCATAAGCGTCAATGGGCAGGTCCGCGGAATTGGGAAGATTCATCCTCAAGCGCCCCTGAGAAGTGACGTCCCAGCTGTCTCCAAGCGCCTTCTGGTACGATGCGCTGACATTCATGTCCATCGCCGCAATACCCATGAGGAACTTAAAACGCATGCCCATAGTCAACCAGGAGCTCAGGGGGAGGCTGATGCCGTATGAGGCCTCAAGGTAACTGTTGCCGCGTGCTCTGAAGTTGTCTATATCATACGATGTCGTTCCGTCATCGGCCCCTACCTTTATGAACTTCAACGCTGAAGCGGGAGTGTGCACCCCCAGGCTGGCTCTCATCGCGAGAGATATCGTGTTATAGGTGTTTCCCGCCCAGAATCCTGTAGAAAGGATCTGGACACTGGCGTTATTGGTGATGTTCAGTTTTTCAGGAACGACAGGAGCGACCTCCGCCCAATCGACATAGTGGGAGAAAACCGATCCATACGCGCCGTCTGAGCGAAGCAGGGCGTTGATAGGAGCATTCCATTCAAACCCCACCTTGCTGTTTCCGAGCGCGGGGGTAAAATAGCTGTATTCACCCCAGAAGGCAGGGTTATACTGGTATCTATAAAGATATCCGTCCAGAAAATATCCAGAGCGGAAATCTTGCTGGGCGGACACAGATAATGATGCTGACAGGATTATCGACAGCGAAATCAATAACGACTTACAACGTGGTGGTAAACTCATCAGCATCAATGATTTTATTTATGAAGGTCTCCGAAAGTGACGTTCACGCCAAAGGTAAGGTTGGTGTTGGTCTTGCTCTGAGGGATGCCTTTCTTCATAGCGAAAATAGGAATCAGAGAGTCTGTGCCGAAGAACACGTTTATTCCCTTGCAGTGGAAGTTGGCGGCGAAACCGGCTGAATGTCCGAAGTTTGAGTATGCGTAATCCACAGCGAGGTCAAGCCAGTCAAGAGGGGATACAGTGGCATTGAAACGGCCTTCGTACATCTGCACATAGTTGTTATGACGGTAAGTTCCGAGAAGTCCCAGGGAGAGCCTGTCATAGAAAGGCATCTTCGCACGGAAGCCGAGGTTGGCGTTCACAGTAAGAAGCTCGATTTTAGAAGAGAGGTAATTCTCACCTTTGCAGCCGTCATCATACACGAAAGCGTAGCACTCGTCGAGCATGTCGTTGATGTCGCTGAACTGATCCTTCAAAGATTTGTCAGCAGGGAGGTTTCCGTCAAATCCAGTGAATGTCCAAGGGGTAGAAGGGTTGTAGGCTGCACGGTGACGGCCCCATTTGATAAATCCAAGGTCAGACACGGACGCTGAGATATTGAAATACTCGGCGAAGTCAGCGCTGATACCGAAGTCAACAGACATACCATAGCCAGGGATTTTCTTGAAGTACTCTCCGGTAGAGGCCGGCTTCTGCATGTCTTTGAACTTTACAAAGTCATAGATAGGATTGCCTGGAGTCACATCTCCGTTCTCTCCGTGGGTCACAAAGCGCATTCCGCCAGGGAGGTAAGTGTGCATCTCATTTTCTGAGGTAACAGTCCATTTATTCACGCCGTCAGGGGTGAGTACTGTGTTATGTGAACTCATATCCATACGGCCAGCCGCGGCGAGGAACTTTACTCGTGCACCGAGTCTGATTCCGTCATAAACCTCTCCCGCGATGCCCTAACCTGCCTCCCGCCATGCTGAGAACGCTCCTTTGACATCACCCACCTTGAATTCCTGTCCGCTGGCGCAATTTTTCATCATCTGAAGGACATCTTTAGGCACGGACGCTGACATGTCGCCGCGCACGCTAAGGTCAATTGTATGGAAAATCTTTCCAGTCCAGAAACCTGCGGTGAGCAGGTCCACACCGACTCCGGCGTTGAGTTTGTTCACGTCGTTAAGTTTAGACATGAATGATTCCATTGGGAACTCCGCGCTCATGAAGCTCTGCGCCTTCAGGTCCTTAGGAATAGCGATCATGCTGGAAAGGGAAGCGTTGCTCTCAAAAGAAGCGTTGGTGTTGGCCAATGCGAGGCTCACGAAATTACGCTCATATGCGAAAGCGGGGTTGAACTTATAACGTTGCGCATAACCGTCAATGAAATAGGCGGTTCTGAAATTCTGCTGTGCGAATGCGCCTGTCGCAGATGCCAAGATAAGTGCGGTCGAGAGAGCGACCTTTGTGAGTTTTTTCATACCTTTTTAAATACAATACACGCGAAGATATGAAAAAAGGCGTAAATGTGGGTAACGGACGCTAAAATTTGCTATACTCCGCTAAAATGTGTTATTTTGCGGTATTATACAATAAATTGTATCCTATGCGCGTAAAAACAACTTTCGTAGCGTTGCTCATGATGTTCGCGGCGCTCGTCTCATGTGAGAAAGTCGGACGTCTTCATTTCCTGCCTCCTGCGGATGAGGGCTATATCAATATTAATGTAAAAGATATGGTCTATCTCGCGATCGACGGGGAAGGAAGCACGAACTGGACAAGCTCCAATCCCGAGGTGGTCATGGTATATGACGGTTATGTGACAGGTTTACGTCCTGGCTCATCAGTTGTCACCGCATCCCGCGGCAGGGCCAAGGCCAGTGTCACCGTCAATGTACTCGCAAGAGAGGTCACTGCGGCGAAGATGCCGGGAGATCTCGTTTTGGAGTATGGAGAGACCGTCGCTCCGACAATTTCAGGCATCGTCCCTTCTGAAGCCACGCCTCTGGATATCACATGGAACTGTTCCCCTGAGGGGATCATCACTATCACCGCGGAAGACGAATACATACGAATTAAGGCGATATGCGAAGGCGAGACAGTTGTTTCCGCTATTTCTTCGACAGGAGTCAAGCTCGGCTCATTCAAAGTGAAAGTCACTGGCCTCACAGGTTTTTTCATCAATAGGAATTCAATCCAGTTGAATGCGGGTGAGAGCTTTGATCTTGAAGTCAGGCAGGACCCGAAAGATCTGTATGAAGTGGTCTGGACCACTTCTAATTCGGGCGTGGCGAATGTGGATCAGAATGGCCATGTGACGGCAGGAAGCAAGACCGGATCTGCGATTATCACCGCGACCGCGGGGCCGTATAAGGCAGCATGTACGGTCACAGTAATTACAGGAGACGACTATCAGGCCGCCATTTACGTTGATGTGTCTTTCAGTTATGACGGTCAGCCTGAAAACCCGTATGCCGACCTTGCCGCTCCTTATATTGAGGTAGCTGACGGAGCTGTGCTATCTATTCCTGCAAGCAGTTATTCTTTTCAAAACATATACAGCTATGATTGGATAAGCATTAACGCAGGCTACAGAGGACTCGGCAGGCTGTCTGATATTTCCTTTTTGAAAGCATGGACAAAACCTGCCAACTGGGTCAATTTCGGTGGTGGTTTAAACGTCTCAAGGCAGCATGGTGACATGGGGATGGGATTTTCTGACACCATCTCATTGGAACTCGCTAATGGCTCAAAAGCGTCCGTTACGATCAAGGACGGCGTTAAGAAATGTCGCCTTGATTACTGCAGCAGATTAACTGGAACCAACAATGCTTATGCCGGTACTCTCGCCGGGGCCGCTGTCGGCGAAATTTGGGAGCCTATTGATTTGAACAACGTGGACCAGACCTATCCGTTGTGTCTTAATCTGATGGGAGACGAATGTTTCGGATGGTTCGCGGCCAAAAATGTCGGCAGCAGCAACCCTGATGTCATTGAAGTCGACACATCAAAAAGGGTAGCTACCCTTAAGATAAAAGGAAAGGGCACCACTACCATTAGTGTCCCTGGTGTTCTCCTGACAAATTTGACCGTCACCGAATTTAAAGGTCATTGATGCGAAAATATTTCACATATTCGCGATACTAAAAACCCAAACCATGAACAGAGACGAAATAATGAAAATTCTTCCCCACAGGGACGGAATGCTCCTTGTTGACGAGCTGTACAAGGACGGTGATGAAAGCGTGTCCAACTACACCGTCAAAGGTACGGAGTTCTTCCTTCAAGGGCATTTCCCTGGCATGCCTATAGTGCCGGGAGTGATTCTTTGCGAAATGATGGGGCAGGGGGCTTCGCTACTTCTTTCAGACATTCTCAACGACAGCGTAGTGCCTATGTTCGCAGGTATGGAGAATGTCAGATTCAAGCATGTCGTCCGTCCGGGAGACACTGTTCACACCCGTTCCAAGCTCATTTCAATGAGATCCAACCTAGTATTCATCGAATCAAAGGCGAGCGTTGACGGCCATTTCTGCTGCTCGGCGCATTTGACAGTGGCCTTGGTTAAAAAAGATATGTAGCCATGACTATTCCAGGACTTCTTGAGGGGAAAAGAGCCATCGTGACAGGTGGCGTGAGGGGCATAGGGTATGCCATCGCGGAGGCTTTCGCCGGTGCGGGAGCCGATCTTATAATCACAACTACACGAGATCCGCAGGAGTCTGCCCAGCAGATAGAACATCTTCGTTCATTCGGTCATGAGGTCGTCGCCATAAAGTTGAACGTATCCGACAAAGCGGAGGTCAGCTCCGTTCTGGCTGCGGCAATAGACGAGACGCAAGGCGTTGATATTCTTGTAAATAACGCCGGCATCACCCGCGACGGTCTGCTTCTTCGCATGAGCGAGCAGGACTGGGACGATGTCATCTGCGTGGATCTTAAATCAGCGTTCAACACAACCCAGACAGTGCTGCCGTACATGCTTCGCAAAAAATCAGGAAGCATCATCAACATTTCAAGCGTGGTAGGCCAGGGAGGCAACCCGGGACAATGCAACTACGCGGCGGCGAAGGCAGGACTCATCGGCATGTCTCTCTCAATCGCGAAGGAAATGGGACCGAAGGGAATCAGGACAAACTGCATCGCCCCGGGGTTCATCAAAACCGCTATGACAGAGAAAATGCCCGAGGCTGTAGTGGAAGACTGGAAGAAGAAAATTTCCCTTCGTCGAGCAGGGGAGCCTCAAGAGGTCGCCTCAGTCGCTCTTTTCCTCGCCTCACAGATGTCCTCGTATATAAACGGGCAGGTGATCAGCTGCTGTGGAGGGATTACTAAATAATTGTCAATAAGATTTTTACACCATGATACTTAAAGGAAAGAAAGGCATCATTTTCGGTGCTCTCAACGAGAAATCAATAGCATGGAAAGCAGCCCAGGCCGCAGTCCGCGAAGGCGCCCAGATCGTTCTGACCAACACCGCCATGGCACTGAGGTTCGGGACCATCGACGCCCTCGCGAAAGAGTGTGAAGCCCCTGTGATCGTGGCTGACGCTACAAGCGTAGCAGACCTCGAGGCCCTCGTCGACGGCGCGATGGAACATTTCGGAGGAAAATTCGACTTTGTCCTCCATTCTGTAGGCATGTCACCTAATATCAGGAAAAACATTCCTTACGAGAAGATCAACTATGACTTCATGTCTAAGACCTTCGACATCTCCGCGATCTCCTTCCATAAACTCCTGAGGGTCCTTTACGAGAAAGACGCCCTTAACGCCGAAGGCTCAGTCCTCGCCCTGACTTATATCGCCGCCGATAGGGCTGTTAGCGGATATTCCGACATGGCTGACGCCAAAGCTCTCCTTCAGAGCGTGACCCGCAACTTCGGCACTATCTATGGCAGATATAACGGAGTCAGAGTCAACACTATCTCCCAGTCTCCTACAATGACATCGGCGGGAGAGGGCATCGCCGGCATGGACAAAATGTTCGAGTATGCAGACAAACTCTCGCCGCTTGGCAACGCTGACGCCGAGGATTGCGCTGATTACATCGTGACCCTTTTCAGTGACTACACACGCAAGGTCACCATGCAGAATCTTTACCATGACGGAGGATTCTCCAGCATGGTCTGCACGCCGGAAATACTCTAAAAACCAAATAATATAAAGTAGAAATCTATTTGAGAAGGGGTTTGATCTGCCACAGATCGGCCCCTTTTGTGCTGCCTCCGCAGTAGAAGCAGACATAGTATTTGTCGCCAAGCGTGAACATGCTCTCAGACTCCATGACCACCGGAATTGTCATGGTCTTGACAAACTTTCCGTTCCAGTCGTATGCGACAAGTACATTGTCCACGCCCGTCTTGCTCATAGGGAAATAAATGTATTTATCGTCGCAGCCCATGCCCTGAGCTGTGTAGCCCGTCTTGTCTGTTCTTGTGTACGATTTCAAGGCTTTTAGATTACCGTCGGCGATGTGTAAAGACGTGCCTCCCTGGCTGATAGCATATTGGTCCTTACTCTTGCAATATGCGATAGCTCCGCTGCCGACAGTGATATTTATGTCGCCCTCAATATTCAAGGTCTCAGCGTCAATCGGCGTCAGGATCTTACCCTGAGTCTGGCCGTGGGCGAGTATGATCTTCTTTGTCTTGTCGTTGTAGGTAAGGTCGTTACAATGGCCGCCGTTAAAGATATCGCTAACACCGACGAAATTGAAAGGGGAGAGTGTATATTTCAATATGACAGCCTCGGTATCGGAGCTTTTTCTTAGGACGAAGAATACGTGCTTTCCGTCGCTCGCCGCGCCTTGTGCGACATAGCAGTTT
>JAKSJJ010000103.1 GCA_024398335.1 Bacteroidales bacterium
CACCAACAAAAGATGCGACGTTCCTGGTCGACTTGTCTGTTGGCCCCCCGTGCTTCCACGTTACCCCTTCCCTAAGTCCCTTCCCGGAAGGGACTTACATTCGCCCTGACGGGCTCCACCTTACATAGGAGATACTTTCCAGGTCGACTTTTTTTTGTAGATTTGCAAGGTAAACGCGCACGCATGAGAGAACTCCTTGTAAAAGACAACGCGGCGGGCCTTAGCCCATTGCTCGCTGACTATTCTGACATATTTGTCGTATATGACTGTAATCTAGAGGATTACGTCAAAAATTCCATACTCCCTAACATTCCCGAAGGAAAACTTCACGGGACAATCTCGCTAAGCACCTCGGAAGAAGACAAGTCCTTCCAGAGCATAGTGGATATATGCCGAAAGCTTTACAGCGAAGGCGCCACAAGAGAATCCATGCTGCTCGGCGTCGGAGGAGGCATCACCACGGACATGGTGGGGTTTGCCGCGTCCATATACATGAGAGGCATACGCTTCGCCTTCGTCCCGACCACCCTTCTCGCCATGGTCGATGCCGCTACCGGAGGAAAGAACGGAGTCAACCTTGACGACCGCAAGAATATCCTCGGATGCTTCACAAAGCCCGACTTCACATATATCGACTCCTCATCTTTGGCGACCCTGCCGCGAAGAGAATTCCTTTGCGGAGAAGCAGAGGTCCTCAAGACCTTCATAATCGATGACAGAGGACGCTACACTCGAGCCGTGGAGCTTTTCTCAAAGGTGTCAAGCTGGGACCAGGCGGTCCAGGCAGGGCTCCAAGAAGAACTCACAAGCCTCATCGAGGAGGCGGTAAGCACCAAGCAGACAATCGTAGAACATGACTTCAGAGACAAGGGAGAAAGGATGAAACTGAACCTCGGCCATACTTTCGCCCACGCGATCGAGGCCCTCTCTCGACATGACGCCGACGGCGGCATCGCTCACGGAGAGGCGGTCGCCATGGGAATGGTCCTGGCAGCAGGACTCGCCCAGGAAAAAGGGCTTGCCAGCAAAGGACTCCAAGCCCTGCTGAAGGCGGACTTCAAAGCATGCGGGCTCAAGGTTGAATGCCCATACAGCATGGAGCAGATGCTTCCTGTCATGGCGATGGACAAAAAGAACCAGAGCGAAGGCATACGCTATATACTTCCCTCACGCATAGGTGAGGTCAACATTGTGACATTATGATCTGCACAACACTACAGAATAAAGATAAAAACGCTCTTCTCGAGGCCATGGAAGGCCTTGAGATGGCGGAGATACGCCTCGACAAATGCGAGCTCTCGCTACAAGACATCGAGGAAGTATTCTCATGTGACATCCCCCTTGTCGCCACCTGCCGTATAGGCGGAGATATCAGCGTACAGACGGCTGAAAGACGACTTATCAAGGCGGTCGAGGCGGGAGCGAGCTTCGTGGACGTCGAGATCGAGGCCCCGAAACAAATGTCAAAGAGAGTCAAAGAAGTCGCCAGGGACTGTGGAGCGGTGTTCATACGCTCATACCACGACTGGAACGGCACGGACTCCCTCGAAGCCCTCAAGGCCCTCGTGGACAAATGCCGCTATCATGGAGCTGACATGGTGAAAATCGTGACAACTGCGAAAGACGACTCCGACGTGGACAGAGTCCTCTCCCTCTACGAAGAATACGAACCATACGGGCTGATCGCCTTTTGCATGGGAAAAGAAGGCGAGCGCTCAAGGATAGAATGCCTCGCGAAAGGCGCCCCTTACTCATACGCTTGCCCTGATGACGGAGAGCAGGCGGCCCCCGGCCAGATCCCTACCTCGAAAATGAGGGAAATCATCTATGGCGATTGGAAAGAATCCGCCGGAAGCTTCGACGTCCCATGCTCGAAGAGCTTCGCCCAAAGAGCTATCATAGCGGCCGCCCTGGCCCACGGGACCTCCACTCTGACCCACTACAGCCCTTGCGGAGACAATGAGTCAGCGCTCGAGCTTGCCCGAAGGCTGGGAGCCCAGGTCATCGTCGAAGACGACACTGTCAAGATCACAGGCGCCTCCACCCAATCCCTGAAAGAGACCCTCGCGAAAGGCATTAACGTCGGCGAGTCAGGCCTTCTTTGCAGGCTTATGATTCCGCTCGCGGCGATACTCTGCGACGAGGCCGTCCACATCCAGGGCGAACGCACGCTGCCTACAAGAGCCCTTAAAGGCGCATCCCAGATCATGGAGGCGTTCGGAGCGGAGCTGACCCCTGACAGTCCGAGTGAGGACGGCGAATGCCATGTGCCCCTTACCGTGAAGGGCCCGCTCAGGCACGGAAGGGTCGAGATCTCAGGCGCCTACGGATCGCAAATTATATCAGGCCTTCTGATGGCCCTGCCGTATCTTGAGAAAAACACCACCCTTGTCGTCAAGGACCCAAAGAGCATCCCATACATGTTCATAACCATCGAGGTGCTCAAGAAATTCGGCATACGCATAGCTAACGACATGCTCGGAGGCGAGGACTTCTTCACAAGCGAGGGAGACTGGAACCTCTGCACCGAGATCCATTTCAAAGTCAAGGGCGGACAAAGCCTCAAGGCGGCGGACATAGACCTCGAAGGAGACTGGAGCAGCGCGGCGGGATTCCTCGTAGCCGGAGCGATATTCGGTCAGGCGGAGGTGGACAATCTCGACACAGCCTCACTTCAGGCGGACCTTTCAATTATGGACATACTCATGGAGGCGGGAGCCAGCCTTAGCCAGAGCGATGGCGAGCAAGGCACCGTCCATGTCCAAAGAGCCCCTCTTTCCGCCTTCCGCGTGGACGCTAACCAATGCCCGGACCTCTTCCCTGTCATATCGGTGCTCGCGGCCTTCTGCCAAGGAGAGAACCACATCGCGGGCATAGGACGTCTTTCCAATAAGGAGAGCGACAGAGGACAGGCCATTCTCGAGATGCTCACCCAGATGGGCGTAGAGGCGGGAATAATGGACGACGAGCTCATCATCATAGGTAAATCCCTGTGTCAGAGACTTTTGACAGGCGAATTGCTCAAAGGAGGAGAGTACAGTTCACACCATGACCACAGAATGGCCATGGCCCTCGCCGTCGCCTCTTTAGGCGCCGACTCCCCTATTATCATAGACGACAAGCAGTGCGTGGCGAAGTCGTTCCCTACATTTTTCGAATCATTTAATCAGATGATGTCATGAATACATTCGGAAGAAAATTCAGAGTCTCCATCTTCGGAGAATCACATGGCCCTGCGATAGGCGTGACCATCGACGGCGTACTTCCAGGCCTGGTCATTGACCCGGACGAACTCAAAAAAGAGATCGCGAGACGTAAGAGCGGCGCTCCGGGCACGACTCCCCGCATAGAGGCGGACGAGCCTATTTTCCTCAGCGGCGTCGTAGGAGACACAGCGACCGGAGCCCCTATGACAATCATCTTCAGCAACGAGAACACCAAGAGCAAGGATTACAGCAAGCTCGTGGACATTCCTCGTCCGGGGCATGCGGACTTCGTGGCGGCGGTGAAATTCGAGGATTTCCAGGACTATCGCGGCGGCGGGCATTTCTCCGGCCGCATAACCCTTCCTATCGTAGCCGCTGGTTACATAGCGAAGAAGCAGTTCAGCGACATCAGCATCAACGCGGAGCTCATCGAGGTGGGTGGCGTCAAGCCTCGTATCCCGGCTCACGCCAAGAATGACCCTGAGGTGCAAAGAGTCATCGCCGAGGCTTCTGCCGAGGGAGACTCCCTGGGAGCCATTATCGAATGTGAGGTCAAAGGACTGGAGGTCGGCTATGGCGAGCCGTTCTGGGATTCAGTGGAATCCATGATATCACATGCCATATTCTCCATCCCAGGCGTCAGAGGCATAGAATTCGGCGACGGATTCGCGGCCGCGAGAATGAAAGGCTCGGAGCATAACGACCCTATAGGAGAGGACGGTATTCCTCTGAAAAACGGAGCAGGCGGAGTCAACGGCGGCATCACCAACGGGGCCCCTCTGCGTTTCCGTGTAGCCTTCAAGCCTACCGCCAGCATACGAAAGGAGCAAACGACATACAACTTCGCGAAGGAGAAGATGGACAAACTCTCTATCGAGGGAAGGCATGACGTATGCTTCGCCCTGCGCTGTCCTGTCATCGTCGAGGCGATGACGGCTATCGTACTTACTGACTTTTTGGAAATCAGCGATTTATAGTGGCGGCGAAAGTTAGCATAGTCATCGTGTGCATGAACAGGACGGATAACCTCTATCCGTGCCTGAGCACCCTTCATGAGCATACCAAGACAGAGCATGAGACCTTCGTCGTGGCCTATCTTTTCGACAAGGAGGCGCTCGCTAAGGCCCGTGAGGACTTCCCTTGGGTCACATTTATCGAGAGCGACCAAATCAGAGGATTCTCCGAGAATAACAATCTCGCCCTGAGGCAGGTGACAACGCCTTACACCTTTGTCCTTAACGACGATACGGAAATCCACGGAGACACCATAGACCGTCTTATCGAGGACATGGAGAAGTTGCCTTCTGACGCGGCTATCGTAAGCCCGAAACTTCTCAACGCGGACCTATCCCTCCAGCTCTGCGGTAGGCCCGTCTATCCCGCATATAAATACGCCCTCCAGCAGTTCCACCTCTACAAAGAACCTATAGACAACGAGCCTGCCGGCAATAACGGAGCACTTTTCCGCAGCTGGAATATAACAGGAGCGGCTTTTCTTATAAAGACAGAGATTTTCAGGGAGCTCGGATGGTTCGACCAGAGGTACTTTTTCACTCCCGAGGACCTCGCCCTCTCTACCCTCGCGGTACACAAAGGATACAGCCTGTGGGTGGATCCCCGCGCCGAGGTCGTACATAAATGGCGCACGACAGCATCACGCATCATGGGAGCGACTCGTCCCGCCGCCGTGAGGGGCAGCATCATCTTCTTTTCGGAGTGGAGACATCCAGGGGAAAGAAATTTCCTCTCCGGCGTTAATTATTTCCTTCTCGGAGGAATCGTTCTCATCGCAGAGACCGCCAAACGCCTGAAAGCGTCGATTAAATATCTTATCACAAGAAAAGACAGCGACCGCCTCAAGCGAGACACCTTCCGCCATATCACAAGAAGCATCTTCACCACGAAGACCCCGAAGGAGATATTCACAAAGTATTACCTTGAATTAAAGAAAGGCAAATGAACAAAGTCCTTGTCATAGTAGTCACCTACAACGGCATGAAATGGATAGAGCGCTGTCTATACTCTGTAGCCATGTCTCGCCTCAAAGCCGACATCATGGTCGTGGACAACGGATCTACCGACGGAACGCCGCAATACGTCCAGGAAGAGTTCCCCGACGCTATCCTCCGCATCCTGCCCGACAACCCGGGATTCGGGGCGGCGAATAATGTAGGCATGCGCTATGCCCTCGAGAAAGGCTACCCATACGTCTATCTTCTGAACCAGGACGCCTGGATAAAAAACGACACCCTCGGCAAACTGGTAGAGGCCTTCGAAGCCTCGGACAGACTTGGCGAGCACTATGGTGTCATCAGCCCGATGCAGATGCAGGCAGGATGGGAAAGGGCGGACGAGAACTTCCTTAAATATTATAGGGTCAGCGCCCCAATCAGCGAAAGCGGACTCAAGGAGATAGAGTTTGTCATGGCGGCCCACTGGATGATTCGCAGCGAATGTCTCCAGCAGGTCGGAGGATTCTCCCCCGCCTTCAAGCAATATGGCGAGGATGACAACTGGCTACATCGAGCCAAATATCACAACTGGCGCTACGGCGTGTATAACGACGCCTACGCCGTACACGACAGGGCGAAAAGACAAGTTTCGAAAGAAAAACGCATGAATCTCAAATGCGTCGCGACCGTTGTCAAGGTCTCAGACCCTAACGCATGCGGAGCTTGGAGAATAGTGAGGGAGGTTTTGGAGCTTGTGGGCATGAGCGTGAAGAACGCTTCATTGATTCCTATGAAATATATTCCGGTGCTCATAAAGCGCTACCCGGAGCTCAAACGACTGAGGGAGGAATCCAAGTCTAAAGGGGCATTCCTTTAGTCTTCTTTTCTTATGCTGAATTCGCAGCCGCAGTAAAGCTGGTTATAGAAATTCATCTCCTTTATTATCTCACCACGGCGAGGCTGAAGCCCTCCCTTTCGCCAATTCTGGTCCCACCACTGAAGAGGCTGTTCCGGTTTTAATTCCTCATTCGCCTTCTGGACTGCCCAACGCCCAGCGGCGTTGATCTGATCAAGACTTTTCCACCTGGATGAGGCGAGGGTCGTGGTGATAAGCGTGAAACCATGCTCTATGGCATATCTTGCGGCCCGGAGTAAACGGTAGCGAAAACACTCAAGGCACCTGCCTCCCCTTTCGGGTTCGTTCTCCAAGCCCCTTATCCACTCCTGCCACGCCAGGTGGTCGTACTCGTCCTCGACATACTGGACGCTCTTGTAATCGGCCCAGCGGGAACATTCCTTAGAGCGGATCTGATACTCTTCAGCGGGGAAAATATTTGAATTGGAGTAGAAGATGACAGGCTGTATGTCGTTTTCGAGCAGACACTCTATTATAGCTCCTGAGCAAGGGGCGCAGCAAG
>JAKSJJ010000104.1 GCA_024398335.1 Bacteroidales bacterium
CATATTTTGGCCCATAATGTCTTGCGAACCACCACATTCCGAGAAGAAGGGCTATTGCTCCGCCGTGACTTGCGAGGCCGCCTCTCCATGGCATGAAAATCTCCCCGAAGCCGGCCCAACTGCCGAAATAGTAGTCTGGCTGGTAGAAGATGCAATGTCCCAGGCGTGCTCCTATAATAGTGGCGGCTAAAAGCGTGTAAAGAAGCGGGTCGAGAAGCGTCTCAGGTATGCCTTCTCTTCTGAAAAAACTTCTGAAGATGAACCATCCGAGAATGAAACCGCTTACGAATAAAAGAGAATACCACCTTATAGCGATAGGGCCGAGGCGTATTATTTCTGGGTTGACGTGCCAGTGAAATGACAAAATATCAAACATATTCAGTGTTTTTTGAGCATGCAAATATAGTCAAAATCATGCAATATATCCGATTAAGACAAAATGTGATAATTATGTATCACATCTCATCAAAAAAGGTTTGACATAATTCTTTATGGGTCGAAATTTGCAGTATATTTGCAGCCGTAAAATTATAGTTAGTATGAATAAGAAGATTTATGTGGCCGCGTTCTTTGCCATTTTGACGCTTTCCTCTGTAAACGCGTCGGCGCAGAAGAAAAAGAGCGAGGCGCAGAGCGAGCCTACCGAGGCTGAGAAGCTTTTGGCTCAGGCGGACTCGTCACAGGGACCAGTCGTAGTTTCCCTGGAGAAAGCATTGGAGATCGCGATGAGCGAGAATATCTCAGTCAAGATCGCTGACGCGGAGATAGAAAGAACAGGATATGCCAAGAAAGGCACATACGCCGCTCTTTTCCCACAGATAAACGCTACAGGCTCATATCAGAGAACACTTATCCGCAACGATATCCGCGCGATGATGGGTGATTCTCCTATGACCAGCCAGTTGGGTAACAATACAAAGATCGGAAACTTGAACTCTTTCAGCTTGGGCGCTTCCGCCGCGATGCCTATCGTGAACGCTCAGCTTTGGGAGAGCATCAAGATATCTTCCCTGTCCGTTGAGACAGCCGTCGAGAAGGCACGTTCCTCTAAACTTGATATGGTGACCCAGGTCAAGAGCGCTTATTTCGCGGTTCTTCTCGCGAAGGAGGCTCTTAACGTATATAAAGAGGTGTACCAGAACGCCGAGGCTAATTTTGACAAAGTAGAGAAGAGGTATCAGAACGAGAAGGCCTCAGAGATGGAGTACCTCAGAGCCAAGACCAATGTGGCTAACGCTGTACCTAATGTGTTTAACGCTGAAAACTCAGTGATTCTGGCTTTGTGGCAGCTCAAGGCGGTCATGGGAATCGACCTTGACGTGGACATCGACACTGAGGGCGCCCTCGAGGACTATGCCCAGCATATGTTCTACGATGTACATCAGCAGGACAGCCTTGACGTCTCGTCAAATACGACACTTCGTCAGTTGGATTTGCAGGCAAAGCAACTCGAGCGCACCGTGAGATTGCAGAAGTTCGCTTACATCCCTACTCTCTCGGCTCAGATCAGCCTTACTTACTCATCGGTCGCTAATGACCCTATCCGTAAGCTGAGCTGGTTCCCTTATTCATTCGCTGGATTGAGCTTGAACATTCCTATCTGCTCCGGCGGAAAGCGTCTTAACGACGTGCGTCAGAGCAAGAATCAATATCAGCAGCTTCAGCTCCAGAGAACAAACGCCGAGCGTCAGCTCAGGATCTCAGCGCAGAACTATGTGACTACCATGGAGACAAACATGAAGACTTACTATTCCGCTCAGTCGGCTGTCGAGTCCGCTCAGAAGGGATATGACATAGTCTCCAAGTCATACGAGGTAGGCCGTTCGACTTTGACGGACCTCAATGACGCCACCCTCGCCATGGTACAGGCGAAACTCGGTCAGAGCCAGGCGATTTACAACTTCCTTCTCGCCAAGACCAATCTTGAACAGCTTCTCGGAACAATGCCTGAAGCGGAATAATTAATCGGAAAATAAGAAAGAAATCATATGAAAAATTCAATCAAGGCCTTCGCCCTTATCGCATTGTCAGCCGCTGTATGCGCGGCGTGCTCCTCAGTTTCAAAGAAATCCCAGGAGCAGGGAGAAGAAAACGAGCAGGAGGCGGTAGTTACCCCTAAGGTGTCAGTTGTGGCCGCCACCATGCGTGAGGTTCCACAGAACGGAGTCTATACATCTACCGTAATGCCGAACGCTGTGAATAACATCGCTCCTCAGTCGGTCAACCGTATCAAGAGCATCAATGTCGAGATCGGTGACTTCGTCTCAGCGGGACAGGTCGTCGCCAGAATGGACGTTCTCAATCTTGATCAGGCCAAACTCCAGATGGTCAACGACTCTACCGAGCTCGCACGTATCAAGAGCCTTTATGAGGTCGGCGGAGTGTCAAAGTCAGATCTTGACGCCATCACTCTTTCTTATAAAGTAAGAAAGGCCGCATACGAGAATCTCCTCGAGAACACTGTCCTTCGCAGCCCTATCTCCGGTGTCATCACCGCTAGAAACTACGACAAGGGCGATATGTTCGGTATGGGTCAGCCTATCTTCACTGTCCAGCAGATAACTCCGGTGAAACTTCTCGTGGCTATATCTGAGTCTGAGTACACCAAGGTCAAGAAAGGTCAGAAGGTGACACTCGTTGTTGACGCCCTTCCAGGCGAGAGCTTTGACGGAACTATTTCCCGCCTTTATCCTACCATGGACGCCGCTACTCATACATTCAACGTAGAGGTGAAGGTCCCTAACTATAACCGCAGGCTTCGTCCTGGCATGTACGCCAAGGTCACTGTCAATTTCGGAAAGAACAACAGCGTGATCATTCCAGACAAGGCCGTCGTCCGTCAGCAGGGCGCTGGAGACAAGTTTGTCTATATCCTCAATGAAGACAACACTGTCACTTTCAAGAAAATCTCTCTTGGAGTCCGCTTGGGTAACGAGTATGAGGTCCTCAGCGGAGTGCAGGAAGGCGAGCGCGTCGTAACTGACGGTCAGCTTCGTATCCGTGACGGTGTAGAGGTCGAGGTAGTGGAGTAATGTTCAACTTTTAAGAATTCGCAGATGAGTATATATAGAAAAGCGGTGAATAATCCCGTTACGGTGGCGCTTATTTTCATAGCGTTCGCCGTCTTCGGAATATTCTCGCTGATGAAGTTGTCTATCAACTTGTTCCCGGAGTTTGACTCCAACTACATCATGGTCATGTCCTCATACAGAGGAGCGAGCGCCGAGGATGTGGAGACAAACCTTTCGAAGGTACTTGAGAACTCCCTCAACGGAGTTAGTAACCTTAAGAATATCACCTCCACCTCCAAGGAGAACATCGCCGTTCTCGCCCTTGAGTTCGTCCAGGGCGTGGATATCGACGAGGCCACCAACGATGTGCGTGATAAACTGGACCTGGTGAACTCCTACTTGCCTGACGGCGCGAGCGTGCCTGTCATCTTCAAGTTCAGCGCGGACGACATGCCTATCATGATCCTTTCCGCCACCGCCGACGAGTCCTTCAACGCTATCGAGAAGATCCTCGACGACAGGGTCGCCACTCCTTTGTCACGTGTGACAGGCGTGGGTACAGTGTCTGTCAGCGGTGCTCCGAAGCGTGAGATTCAGGTCTATTGCGATCCAGCGAAGCTCGAGGCTTACAATCTGACAGTCGCCGGCATCTCCCAGACTTTGGCTGGAGAGAACCGCAACGTCCCTTCAGGAAACATCGACATAGGATCCAACACCTACGCTCTCCGCGTTGAGAAAGAGTTCAACTCGGCGGAGGAGATGCTCGACGTTGTCGTAGGACATTCCGGTGACAAGGCGGTTTATCTGAGGGATGTAGCCCGTGTGGATGATACCTTGGAAGAGCGTTTCCAGGAGTCCTTCATCAATGGCAAGCAGGGCGCCATGGTCGTTGTCCAGAAGCAGTCCGGAGCGAACACCGTAAACGTCATCCGCAAGATAAAGAAGGCCCTCGGCCCAATCGAGAAAAACCTTCCTAGCGATATCCAGATAGGTGTCGTCGTCGATAGCTCGGACAACATCATCAACAGTATCAACTCGTTGAAGGAGACTATCCTTATAACCTTCCTCGTGGTCATGCTCGTAGTGTTCGTCTTCCTCGGAAGGTGGAGAGCTACATTGATCATTATCCTCGCTATCCCTATCTCTCTGCTAGGTTCCGTCGTATATCTGTTCGCTACGGGAAACACCTTGAACGTCATATCTATGTCCGCGCTTTCCATCGCGATAGGTATGGTCGTGGATGACGCGATCGTGGTCTTGGAGAACATCACGACCCACATCGAGCGAGGGGAGAAGCCTAAGGAGGCGGCCGTCCACGCTACTGGTGAGGTGGGTATCTCCGTCATCGCTTCGACCCTGACTATGTTGGCGGTGTTCCTTCCGCTCACCATGGTCAACGGTATGGCAGGTATCCTTTTCCGTCAGCTGGGTTGGATCGTCAGCATCATCATGATCATATCCACTACCGGAGCCCTCACGCTCGTGCCTATGCTCTGCTCAAGGATGCTCCAGAAGGATATACATCATGGAAAGGTATATAACGCCATCTTCGGTCGTATCAACGCGTTCCTTGACTGGATTTCAAGGGGCTACGCCGTAATCATCAACTGGGCTGTGCGCCACCGTGCCGTAGTGCTCATCACGGCTCTCGCGATTTTTGTCTCATCAGTTCTGGTATTCGGACCTAAGCTCAAGACTGAGTTCATGCCTAAGGCTGACCAGGGACGTCTGTCCGTACAGGTGCAGCTGCCGGTAGGTACGGAGCAGGGAGTGACAAGGGAGTTCGCTCACAGGCTTTACGCCCGTATCGTCGAGGAGGTTCCGGAGATCGTCACTTGCGGTTTCTCTTTCGGACAGGCCGACACCGATAACGCTTACCAGTCAATGAGAACGAACGGTACTCATATTATTTCCTATAATATCAACATAGGAAGTATGGAGGACCGTAAGCGCTCCTGCGGAGAGATCGCTGACAGACTCAGAAAGGTGCTCACGGAGTACACTGAGATAAAGAAATTCCAGGTGACCGAGGGTCAGGGAGGTATGGGCGGACAGTCCACCGTAGAGGTAGAGATCTATGGCTATGACTTCGCGACTTCGGACGCTGTCATGAGTGATCTCCAGAAGAAGCTCCGCAAGGAGCCATGCTTCTCCGAGGCCATTGTCAGCCGTGACGAGTATTCTCCTGAGTATCAGGTGGATTTCGATCGTACCAAGCTCGCCATGAACGGAATCAACTCTTCTACGGCGGCTTCTTACGTCAGCTCTTGTATCAGCGGTTCTGTGATGTCATTCTTCCGTGAGGACGGTGACGAGTATAACATCAGGGTACGCTACGCTCCGGAGTTCCGCACCAGCGTCGAAGACATCGAGAACATCACGATCTATAATAATATGGGCCGCGGTATCAAGGTGCGTGACCTGGGTACAGTCGTCGAGTCTTCGACTCCTCCTGATATTGTCAGGAAGAACAGGGAGAGAATGGTCAAGGTGACATGTATCATGGCCAACGGAAGAGCCCTCAGTGAGGGTGTGGAGGCTGCTCAGAGGATTATCGACGAGTCTGAGATCCCTTCAGAGATCGACGTCAAGATCGGTGGAGACATCGAGCAGCAGCAGGAGACCTTCGGCGATTTGATCACCCTGCTTATCCTCATCGTCATCCTTGTCTATATGGTGATGGCCTCCCAGTTCGAGTCGTTCATGAGTCCGTTCGTGATCATGTTCTCGATTCCTTTCGCCTTTACTGGAGTGCTCCTGGGCTGCTGGGCCACCAACACCGCTATCGGAGTCATGGCGATGATCGGTATCATCATCTTGATGGGTATAGTCGTGAAGAACGGTATCGTGCTCATTGACTACACTATACTCATGCGTGAAAGAGGCATGGATATAGTCAATTCAGTGGTGACCGCCGCCAGAAGCCGTCTGCGTCCTATCCTCATGACCACCCTCACAACCGTGCTCGGTATGGTCCCTATGGCTATTGGCAAGGGCGAGGGCTCCGAGATGTGGCGCTCATTGGGTATGACAGTGACCTGGGGTCTTACCTTCTCTACATTGATTACTCTTATCGTGATCCCTACTCTCTACTGCGTCTTCGCTCAGTCTCAGGAAAAGGGAAGGGCGAGAAGGGCCGCTCGCAAAGAGGCTCGTAGGGCTCGTCATGAAGCTAAGGCATAAACCGTTGATTTAGAATTTATTATGAAAGCAATATTCGTTTCGTACAACCAGGCTTATTATTACGAGTTGGTCGAAATTCTGGAAAAGAACGAGGTCAGAGGCTTCACGATGTGGGAGGATATCCAGGGCCGTGGAAGCGTTGAGGGAGAGCCTCATTTCGGCTCCCATGGCTGGCCTACAATGAATAACGCCTTGATTTCAATGGTTCCTGACGAGAAGGTGGATCCTATTTTGGCGGACATCGCCGCTAAGGACGCCCAGTCTCCTGAACTCGGCCTCAGAGCCTTCGTCTGGAAC
>JAKSJJ010000105.1 GCA_024398335.1 Bacteroidales bacterium
AAGCCAGCAGATTTACAGTCTGCCCCATTTGGCCACTCTGGTATCTGCCCAATTTTAAGTCAAACTTTCGAGCCGATGGAGGGAATCGAACCCACGACCCCGAGATTACAAATCACGTGCTCTGGCCAACTGAGCTACATCGGCATTTCCTCAGCGGTTGGATGATTCCGTTCCGAAAGGGATTGCAAATATAGAGATAAAATCTGAAACTACAAATGTTTTTCAAAAAAATTACAAATACCTTCGATATCTAATCCATAAACGGCCCGCTGATTCTTCTGACTGTCCTGTTCTACGAACTCGTCCGGGATGCCTATGCCGTAAATGTCGTTTTTCAATCTTCTCTCCGCCGCCCATTCGCACACCGCTCCGTTAAGGCCTCCTTTCAGTACTCCGTCCTCGACGGTGAGGATTGTCTCGTATCTGCTGAACGCCTCTTCCAAAAGATCCTGGTCGAGAGGTTTGAGATACCTTATATTATATATAGCGGGAGAAACGCCTTTTTCCATGCGGATTTTCTCGGCCGCCGCCTTTGCCGTCTCGACGAAAGGTCCAAGTACGAGCACGGCGATTTTCTCTCCGTCTTGTACCTTCTCGCCTTTGCCCACAGGGAGCTTCTCGAACGGAGCCTCTCTCCAAGGCTTTCCTTCTCCCATTCCTCTAGGATATCTGATGATGAATGGACCTTCCTTTTCCTGAAGAGCCGTGTACATCAGATTTTTCAACTCTATCTCGTCGCATGGGGCGCTGACGACCGCGCCAGGGATGCTGCGGTATGCCGCCAGATCGAAGGCTCCCTGATGCGTCGCTCCGTCCTCTCCTACGAGTCCCGCCCTGTCAAAGCACAGGACCACAGGCAGTTTCTGCAATGCTACATCGTGGATTATCTGGTCGTAGGCTCTTTGAGAGAACGCTGAATATATGTTGCAGAACGGTCTCATTCCTCCCGCGGCGAGTCCTGCTGAGAAGGTCACGGCGTGCTCCTCCTCGATGCCTACGTCGAAGAATCTTTCCGGGATCTGGGCCGCGAGACGGTTCATCCCGCATCCTGTCGCCATCGCCGGGGTGATGCCCACGACTCTCGAATCCTGCCGCGCGAGCTGTACGAGCACCTCGCCGAACACGTCCTGGTAGCGGTCGGCCCTGCGCTCGGAGATTATTCTTTCCCCAGTCTCGGGGTTGAATCTGCCCGGGGCGTGCCATGTCGTAGGGTCCGCCTCCGCCGGAGCATAACCCTTGCCTTTTGTCGTTATGCAGTGGAGAATCCTCGGACCTCCAAGGCCGCGGAGCTTCTGCAGGGTCCTGACGACCTCGCCTATGTCATTTCCGTTGATCGGACCGAAATATCTGAATCCCAGCGACTCGAAGAGGTCGCCTCCCGTCTTTTTCACGAGGTATGACTTCCATCCTCTGGTCCAGCGCTGTATGAATGAACGGAAATTTCCTTCTCCTATCGTGTCCCAGAGCTTGTCCTTTATCTTGTTGTACGCCGGGTTCGTGGTGATGTTGAGAAGGTGCTTGTGAAGGGCTCCGATGTTGCTGTCGATGGACTGGTTGTTGTCGTTAATGATGACAAGGATGTCCGCGAGGGAGTCTCCAGCGTTGTTTAGTCCCTCAAGGGCGAGGCCGCCGGTCAACGCTCCGTCGCCTATGATCGCCACGGACTTATCCTTCCTTCCCTGGAGTCTAGCGGCTTCCGCCAGGCCCAAGGCTGCTGATATGGATGTCGATGAGTGTCCTACTCCGAAGGCGTCGTAGGGGCTCTCGCTGATTTTCGGGAAGCCGCTGATGCCTTCGTGGGTCCTGCATGCGGAAAAAGCTTCCTTGCGCCCCGTAAGTATCTTGTGGGCGTATGCCTGATGTCCCACGTCGAAGACTATCTTGTCTGACGGGGTGTCGTACACATGGTGAAGGCCGACAATCAGCTCGACGGCGCCGAGGCTCGAGCCGAGGTGTCCGGGGTTGATGGCGCAGCACTGTACCATGTATTCCCTGAGTTCGGCGCAGAGGGTGCCGAGCTCGTCTATAGAGAGTCCCTTGAGGTCAAGGGGAGTGTTTACTTTATCAAGAAGTTTACCCATATCGGTACAAAGTTACTAATCATTTTTCAAAAATGAGTTATATTAGCGGTCTTGATGTGTTTATGAAGAAGACAAAAGTCCCGCATACTTACGTTATCATTTTCATCCTCATACTTTTGTGTGCGGTCGCGACGTGGTTTGTCCCGGGCGGGCAGTACATCACCTCGGATGACGGGACGGTGAGTTATCTGGAGGTCCAGAGGGCCCCTCAGACATGGCAGGTCTTCTCCGCTCTTTACAACGGATTTGTCAAGCAGGCGGGCATAATAATCTTCATCCTGGTTGTCGGCGGCGCTTTCTGGCTGCTGAACGCGACGGGCGCGGTGAGTGCTGGAATATCCCGCTTCATCTCGGCCGTGGGCTCGAAAAGCAAGCTTGTACTGGCTTCTATCGCGGTTTTCTTCTCTTTGGCGGGAGCGGTCTTCGGCATGAGCGAGGAGACTATTCCTTTTGTCGCGATAGTGGTCCCGATGGTGACGGCGATGGGCTACGACGCCATCGTGGGCATGCTTATAGTTTACGTGGCCGCCAATATAGGTTTCTCAAGCGCCTTTCTCAACCCGTTCACGGTCGGAGTGGCGCAGCAGATGTCGGATCTGCCTCTGTTCTCGGGCATGCCGTATAGGATTTTCTGCTGGGTCATCATGACTTCTCTGACGGTGGCCTTTACTCTTATCTACGCGTCAAGACATAGAAAGGAACCGACCTTGTCCCAGTCTTCGGGCGAAGAGGCTATCCCTTTGACTCTCAGGCAGAAATGGGTGCTTGTGGTGCTGCTTTTGACGGTCGTGGCGCTTATTGTCGGAGTGACTGTCTTTGAGTGGTACATCGCCGAGATCTGCGCTCTTTTCCTAGTCATGGGAATAGTCTGCGGGGCGATTTTCGGATTCTCGCCTTCAAAGATAGCCGACGAGTTCATCGCCGGGGCCAAGGACATTCTCTCGGCGGCGCTGGTGGTGGGTCTGGCATCAGGAATAATAGTCATTTTACAAGACGGACATATAGTCGACAGCATATTGCATGGCATGCAGGCGGGGCTTTCCAAAACAGGCAGGATAACTTCGCTTACCGCTATGTACGGTATCCAGAACGTGATAAATCTGCTTATTCCGAGCGCCACCGCCAAGGCGGCGATCACCATTCCTATCATGGCTCCGTTCTCGGATCTGGTGGATGTCTCGAGACAGGCCACGGTTCTGGCTTTCCAGTTCGGCGACGGCTTCACTAATATGATCACCCCGACATCGGGCGTTCTTATGGCGGCGCTCGCTATGGCTAAGATAGATTACGCGAAATGGGCGAAGTGGGCGTGGAAGCCTGTGCTGGTTCTTATAGTGCTGGGCTGGCTGCTTCTGCTGCCGACTGTGCTGATGTCTTTAAGTGGATTCTAACAAATTAAATATTAAGTAATTATGGCAGAAAAGATTCAAAAAATGCTAAATGATTATCCGGCAGCAAGGTGGTGCGCCCTCGTGCTCATCGCTCTTATGATGTTCTTCGGATACATGTTTGTCGACGTCATGTCTCCTCTCCAGGCTCTTGTAGAGGCGGAGAAAGGCTGGGGCCCAAGCGCCTTCGGTACCTACGCCAGTGCTGAGTACATTCTCAACGTCTGCGGCTTCCTCATCCTCGCGGGTGTCATCCTTGACAAGATGGGCGTGCGCTTCACGGGTGTCCTCTCGGCTTCAATGATGTTCGCCGGCGCGGCTATCAAGTATTTCGCTGTCAGCAAGGCTTTCGCGGGCTCAGGCCTCGAGGCTTGGCTCAACTCTTGGTGGGTCGCTCTCCCTGGTTCGGCGAAGCTTGCTTCTTTGGGCTTCATGATCTTCGGTTGCGGCTGTGAGATGGCCGGTACTACAGTGTCTAAGGCTATCGCTAAGTGGTTCAAAGGCAAGGAGATGGCCCTTGCGATGGGTATCGAGATGGCTATCGCCCGTGTAGGCGTGTTCGCTATCTTCTCCATCAGCCCTATCATCGCTGAGAAGATGGGTACTATCGCCGCTCCTGTCGGCTTCTGTACCGTGCTTCTCCTTATCGGTCTTGTGAACTTCATCGTCTTCTGCGTGCTTGACAAGAAGTTCGACAAGCAGCTCGCTGAGGCCGGCGTCGCTTCTGAGGAAGGCTCTGACGAGGAGTTCCATGTATCTGACCTCGGAAAGATCTTCACTTCACAGAGTTTCTGGGTTGTCGCTCTTCTTTGCGTCCTTTATTATTCGGCTATCTTCCCATTCCAGAGATATGGCGCGAACATGCTCCAGTGTAACCTTGAGGGTATCTCCGCCTCCGCGGCATCTAATATCTTCAGATGGTTCCCTATCGGAGCTGCCGCTATCACTCCGTTCCTTGGATATTTCCTTGATAAGAAGGGTAAGGGCGCGACAATGCTGATGTGCGGCGCTGTCCTTCTGGTCGTATGCCACCTCGTGTTCGCCTTCCTTCTCCCTGCTACCCACAGCCACTTCCTCGCTTATGCGACAATCGTGGTCCTCGGAATCTCTTTCGCCCTCGTGCCTGCGGCTCTTTGGCCTTCAGTTCCGAAGATTATCGACGAGAAGATTCTCGGTAGCGCATATTGCCTTATCTTCTGGGTGCAGAATATCGGTCTTTGCTTCGTTCCTAAGCTTATCGGCAGCGTGCTGGAGTCCTCTAACGCCTCCAATCCCGCAGTCATCGCCGCTAAGGCAGCCGAGGCTGAGTTCATTCCTTACAACTACACGACTCCACTCGTCATTTTCGCCGCTTTCGGAGTCATGGCATTCCTCATCGCTTTCTATCTGAAGGTGCTCGACTCGAAGAAGAATCTCGGTCTCGAGGCTCCTAACATCAAATAATGACAGATAAGAAGAAAATAAGCAAAGCCGTCCTTTGGGCGGCTTTAGCTTGCCTTGTAGTCCCGATGTTCGGGTCTTATTTCTTCGATGACATGTTCTCCAGCGTGTCTCATCTGTTCCGCCATCCGGAAAACCTGGATCTGGGCTGGGACGCGAAGATGTTGGGGGATTTCATCGGGGATTACAGCCTTTTGTGCGTGTGCGGAGGCTTGATTGTCGGAGGCGTCCTGCTGGATGTGTTCGGAGTCAGGGTCATGGGTTCGGTCTTTGTCGGCATGATGACCGTGGGGGCCTTCCTGGCATGGCTCGGGGTGTCTTCCGGGCTTGATGCGAAGCTGGCGATCGCGCTGGGCCGCATAGGAAGAATGACTTTCGGCCTTGGCAGCGAGATCGCCGGGGTCGCGGTGACTCGTTCCATAGCTAAGTGGTTCAAGGATTCGAATGTATCGCTGGCTATGGGCCTTCAACTCGCTATAGCCCGCCTGGGTACGGCGATAGCCCTTATAGCGGCGCCGTTTATCGTCGGTATTCCTAAGGCTCGATATTCTTTGGCGGACACTTCAAGACCGGCCTTGGTGGGTCTTCTCCTTCTCGCGGCAGGCGCTGTGTGCTGGACTATATTCGTGGGGCTGGACCGCCGTTTTGACAAGGCCACTGGCCGTATTTCCGACAGGGGAGAGGTCTCTAGCGAGGATAAATTCCGTTTCGGGGACATCTGGACCGTGCTTCGGAATCCTCGATTCTTGATGATAGGTCTTCTTTGCGTGTCGTTTTATTGCTGCGTGAGCTCATTTAAGAAATTCGGCACGGCGGTGGTCATCCCTCGTTTTGGCATTGACGATTCAGTGGCGGGAACGATGGTGGCTATGATCCCGTTCTTCACAATAGTGTTCACTCCTTTATTCGGAGCCCTGGTGGATAGGCTGGGCAAGGCTACCCTGTGGATGGTCGCGGGCAGTTTCAGCGTGCTGGCAGGTCATCTTATCATAGAGTTCGCTCCGCAAGGGGTGGCGTTCTGGGGCTACGCCGGAATCGCTCTTTTGGGTACGGGTTATTCCCTTGTGCCTTCGGCGATGTGGCCATCCGTGCCTAAGATTATTCCGGAGAAGAATCTCGGAACCGCTTATTCGCTGATTTATTGGATCCAGAACGTGGGTCTTTTCTTCGTTCCGAAGGTGGTGGGCAAGATTCTCTCCTCGGAGGGCGTCTCTGAAATACAGACAGCCACCAGGGTCGAGTCGCTCTTTGTCGTGCTCGCCGTGGTGGCCGTCTCGATAGCTTTCCTTTTGGTATTCTCCTCTTCACGCCATCC
>JAKSJJ010000106.1 GCA_024398335.1 Bacteroidales bacterium
GAGTTTAGGCTAGGTCCTCAGCACCTTCAGAGGTACTATCAGCAGTACCTTCCGGATCACTTTCCGGGGCATAGTCCGGAGCGGTACCACCATCAGAAGCACCATCAGACGCATCAGCATCGCCGTCCGGGGCGCTGTCAGAGGCCTCGTCATCAGCCGCCGAAGATTTGCGGCGGCTGAGCTGGGCTTTGACTTTATCGTAGAGTTCTACGGCGAGACCGGCCAGGTTGAAAGCCGGCGAGATCTTGTCAAAGAGCATATTGAAGACATTAGCCGGAGAGTAATATGCGGACGCGTACTTAGTCAGAAGCGACATTTCTTTCTCCTTGAACGCCACCTGGGCGCGGAGTTCAGCCTTCGCCACTCGAAGCTGCTCAAGGTCATTAATTTTCTTCATCGTCAAAGAACATATTAGCGAACAACTTCACAAAACCGTTGACAAAGAGCGTCTTACGCACGCAGAAAGCGGCTACGGTAAGAGCTATGGCGAGAGCCGATGCCACGGCCGCGGCGATCGCGTAACTGCCGATCATTTCTCCTACAACAAGAACAAGAGTCATTGTCAACACTATACAGCAGAAAAGCACGAGCATGATAATAAGCACCCCGCTTAAAAATCTTCCCAAGCCGACAGAGAGGCCTTCGACCGCAGTCAGTTTCAGTTGGTCGACCTTCAAGTCGACATATTCCTTGCCTGCCTTGGCGATGTCCTCGACAGGAGCCGTGAATGAAGAAGCGCTTGGCTCTTCCCTCTTCTCTTTGTAATTATCTTCCATATCAGATTGAATCCTACGCGAAAATAATAAATATTTAACTCAGCAGCGCCACGATCCCGGCGACCCCGATAAAAATATAGACGATTTTCCGGAGCGTCTGGACAGAGATACGCTTATAGACTTTCGAGCCGACGAATAAGCCCAGCAGCACCGCGGGTACACAGAAAGTGAAACGCCACAGCACATGAGCGCTGACAAAACCATTGCCCGCCCGATAAAAAGTCATGAATATGTTACCTATTATGAAATACCACTGAGCGATAGCCATATATTCTTCCTTGGTCTGAGTGCTCGAGATAAAATATATGACCGCTGGAGGTCCCTGCATACCGAAAAGGCCGCCCATGAATCCCGAAACCGTCCCCATCGACAACTGAGTAAAGACACCAGGCCTCATCCTCACCTTCCCGTTCACGAACATGAAATACAAGCTCACGAGCACAAGCACCGCACCCAGGATCCGTTTCAGCAGATGATTATCCACCTTCGCCACAATCCCGACCGCGAAATAAGACACGACAAGAAAGGTGGGCAGAATGATAAAGAGCTTCTTCCAGTCAAGATGCTTGAAAAATCTGATTCCCGTAAAAAGAGCGCAGACTATGGCGAGCATGCCGGAGAGAGCCGTCGCCTCGCCGTAAGAGGGCATGATGAAGGGCGCGACACTCATGAACGCTATGCCAAAACCGAAGCCGGACACCCTTTGGGTGAAGGTCGAGGCGAAAGCGAAGACGAATAAAACCAGTATGACGCAGAAATCAGACATAAGTATTATACGCGAATTTAATTTCTTGTTTGTATATTCGCATGGTTATAACGAACGGTGATAAGCCGGATAAAAATAATTAAAAGAATAAGATTATGGAAAAAAGACTTTACAGAAGCGCTACAGACCGCAAAATCGGCGGCGTCTGCGCAGGACTCGCTAAATACTTCAACATCGACCCGACCATCGTACGCCTGCTTTGGATCATCGCTCTTTTCTGCATGGGAGGAGGTTTGCTGGCATACCTTATCGCATGGGTAATAATCCCTGACGAGCCTTTTAACGGTAACGTTTACAAACAGCAATAAAACAATAATCTATAACCACTACTATGAAAAGATTTTTTTCCATCGTGGTAGCACTCGTGCTTGCTACGAGCCTGCTTTCCGCCCAGTCTCTGGATAAGAAACAAGAAAAGCTCAGATCCCAGATAGTATCCTTCCTCAACAAGAAAGGATTGTTCGCTTCCATAGATGAGGACGGCGACGTGCATTTCATGAAAAACGACCTACATCACTACGTGGCCATCAGCCCATCTGAGATGAATCCGATGTATGTGACGATTATGAGAAACTACGAGTATGGAACCACATACACAAAGGATGTTTACATGCTCGCGGCCAATGAAGTCAACAAATACAAAGACGTCAAGGTCATCTGTTGGGACGATAATTACAGCCTCAGGGCCGAGATGTTCATCTCAGACTTTAAACAGTTCGCCACCTCTTTCGACCGCGACATGGAATACATCGAGTCCGTTGACGAGGATTACCTCGACGAGTGCCGCTCAGTTCAGTTCCGTCAGGGCGCCTACCCTATCCCTGCCGAGGTCGTCCCTTTCCTTATCACAAAGATAGAAATGGGCAACGTGGATGTCGATTACAATAAAATCAACGATTTCGGAGATCCTATCTACGAGTATCAGACTCAGTATCTCGCTCCTAAAGTGACTATACAGCCTATCGTCTCAAGTGGCAGCTACACCTGCAACGTGCGACTTTTCAAAGACGACGTGATGCAAGAGGCGGATGACGAGCCTAACGGATACTCTTTCACAAGAGAGATCGTAGTCAACGGAGAATACAGCCAGACTAAGGAGCTCACAGGACGCGGAAGAAGCGAGGCCGGTAACTACAAGGCAGGCGCATACCGTATCGAGTTCTGGTACGGCAATTTCTGTCTCGGAAGCACGAACTTCAGAATCTATTAGGAGATGACGGAAATCAGTCAGGTGAATATCGGCATGTTCCTGACGGCAGGCATAGGCGTGCTGGCCTTGATGCTGGGCATGACCCTCACCCGCAAGATTTCCTTCCTGAAAAAATTCTGCATTCCCTCCCCTGTCTCCGGCGGAATCATTTTTTCGCTGCTGACATTCGCTTTTTATTACATCGCGGGAATAGAATTCAGCTTCGACGCCACAATCAAGGACATCTGCATGATGATCTTTTTCGCGTCGGTGGGATTCCAGTCAGACCTCACAGCGGTACGCAAGGGCGGCCGTTCCCTGGGAGTCATCGTAGCTCTTCTCGCGGTTCTTATCACATTACAGAATCTATTGCCTCTTGGCATCGCTAAAATCATGGATGTGGACCCCCTGGTAGGTTTAGCCGCGGGGTCCATTCCTATGTGCGGAGGTCACGGCACTGCCGGCGGATTCAGCTCAGTTCTTCAAGACATGGGTCTGCAGACAGCGCCGTCCATCACGATGGCGGCGGCGACCTTCGGACTAATCGCAGGTTCTCTGCTTGGCGGACCAGTGGCGCAAGGACTGATACGCCGACATAATCTGTGCGAAGAGTCTCATGACCCTGTGGACGCTGGCCTCGCCAGTTTCGAGGCGACCAACGCCTCCCCGGAGGCCCGTACAGAGCATCCGGTCAAAAGAGAAACTGAGTTCCAGGAATACACAAAGGCCGTCTATCAGCTCGTTCTCACCCTTGCCGCAGGAGCGCTTTTAAGCAGGGTTCTTTCCCTAACAGGAATAAAATTCCCGACCTATTTCGGAAGCCTTGTCGTCGCCGCGTCATACAGGAATATCTCCGAACTGATAGCACGTAAGAAAGGCCGTAAGTCAGGAATAATGCTGGAGAAAATCGTGACCCTTGGCAACATCTGCCTTTCGATGTTCCTTGGAATAGCGATGATCTCGCTCAAGCTCTGGGACCTCGCGGACCTCGCCCTCCCGCTTATCGTGATGCTCCTCTCGCAAGTCGCGATGATGTTCCTTTTCACACGCTTTGTCGCCTTCCCCGCCCTTGGCAAAAGCTACGACTCCGCCGTGCTTGTCAGCGGCATCTGCGGCTTCGGCCTCGGCGCTACACCTAACGCCATGGCCAACATGTCCGCCGTATGCTACAAATATAAATATACGGTCAATCCCTTCCTTATCGTACCTATCGTAGGAGCGATGTTCGTGGACATAATCAACACCACGATTATCACCGTCGTCTTGACAGTGATGTAAACCCAAGCAAAGGGCGTCGCAGGCCCTGAGGGTAGAGCCTGCGACAACGCTCTAATACTCGTCCCAAGACTTAATCTGCGGCTCCTGATGAGGGCAGAAAGACTTGATCCAGGCTGTCGCCAAGCGGGCGTTAGTAAACAGAGGAACGTTATGGTCAATAGCGGCACGTCTGAGCGCATATCCGTTCTGAAGCTCTCCGTGAGAGAAGTTCTTAGGGATATTCACGACCATGTCAACCTTTTTCTCGCGGATAAGGTCAGTGGCGTATGGCAGGCTCACGACTCCGTCCACGAAGGTAGGAATCACATCGGAGGTCTCGTCAGGCCACAGAGCGCGTTCTGAAGGCACTCCGTTGTCACGGAGATATTTCCATGTTCCGCCGGTAGCGTACAGTTTCAGGCCGGAAGCTGCGAGCAGACGACAAGCCTTGAGCATGTCAGCCTTCTCCAAGGCGTCACCCGTAGAGAGGAGCACAGCCTTGGTCGGAACATCATTTCCGACAGAAGTCACACTCTTGAGCAAAGCTTCGCTCAAATCGTCACCAAGACAGCCCACCTCACCTGTAGAGGACATGTCCACGCCAAGCATAGGGTCAGCGTTCTCCAATCTCGCGAACGAGAACTGAGAAGATTTCACGCCGACATAGTCAAGGTCGAACGCGCTCTTCTGCGGAGGTGTCGGATGGAGTCCGAGCATGGCGTCAGTAGCAAGTTCGATAAGATTGATTTTCAAGACCTTAGACACGAATGGGAAGCTTCGTGAAGCGCGAAGGTTACATTCGATGACCTTAATGTCGTTGTCCTTAGCGAGGAACTGGATATTGAAAGGTCCGGTGATATGCAGGGCGGAAGCGATGCTGCGGCCTATCTTCTTGATACGGCGCACTGTCTCGACGTAAAGTCTCTGCGGAGGGAACTGAATCGTGGCGTCACCTGAATGGACACCGGCGTACTCGATATGCTCTGAGATAGCGTAAGCGATGACCTCGCCACCGTCAGCTACGGCGTCGAACTCGATCTCCTTACAACGGGTAAGGAACTGACTCAGAACGACAGGATGCTCCTTGGAGACCTCCGCGGCCTGGGTAAGGAACTGCACGAGTTTCTCCCTGTCGTAGCATACATTCATCGCCGCTCCGGAAAGCACGTACGAAGGTCTTACGAGTACAGGGAAGCCTACCCTCTCGATAAATTTATCGACCTCATCCATAGTCGTAAGCTCGCTCCACTGGGGCTGGTCGATGCCGAGTTTCTCGACAATTGAAGAGAACTTATAACGGTCCTCGGCGTTATCGATATCGACAGCGTTAGTGCCAAGAAGTTTGACTCCGTGGTTCTGGAGCCTCAACGCGAGGTTGTTCGGAATCTGTCCTCCCATGGAGACGACCACACCCTGAGGAGTCTCGAGGTCGATGATATCCATTACCCTCTCATAGCTGAGTTCGTCAAAATACAGACGGTCGCACATGTCGTAGTCAGTGGATACGGTCTCAGGGTTATAGTTGATCATGACTCCCCTATAACCATTCTTGCGTATCTGGTTAAGGCAAGTCACTGAGCACCAGTCGAACTCGACGGAGCTTCCGATACGGTATGCGCCCGATCCGAGAACGACCATAGATTTTCCGTCATTCTCGTAGGTGATATCGCTCTTACATCCGTTATATGTAAGGTACAGGTAGTTGGTCTGAGCCGGGAACTCAGCGGCGAGAGTATCGATCTGCTTGACGACAGGAACGATACCGAGGCTTTTTCTGTACTCGCGCACCTTGTCCTGGAGGCTGGCGGCGTCAGGAGTAATGCCATAGATGGCCTTACGGATCTGGAAATCAGAGAATCCCTGTCTCTTAGCGAGAAGAAGAAGCTCAGCGGGAACCTTCTCGACCTCGTTGTATGCGGAGAGCTCGGCGTCAGTCTTGACAAGGTTCTCAAGCTTAGAGAGGAACCACTTGTCAATCTTGGTCAGGTCATGTATGCGGTCCACGCTGTATCCCTGTTGAAGGGCCTGCGCAAGCACGAAGATACGCTTGTCAGTAGGCTCGCTGAGCGCCTTGTCGATGTCAGCC
>JAKSJJ010000107.1 GCA_024398335.1 Bacteroidales bacterium
ATACCGTGGACATGGTCAAGAACTTCGACGAGCGTTTCGACGAGCCGACAGTTCTCCCTACAAAGGTTCCGCTTCTTCTTATCAACGGTTCTTCGGGTATCGCTGTCGGTATGGCCACCAACATGGCTCCTCACAACCTCTCAGAGTGCTGTGACGCCATTTGCGCTTATATCGACAATCCGGACATCGACGTCGATGGTCTGATGGAGCACGTCAAGGGTCCTGATTTCCCTACAGGAGGTATCATCCAAGGTTACTCAGGTATCCGCGAGGCTTTCGAGACCGGTCACGGCAGGATCGTGATCCGTTCTAAGACCGACATCGAAGTCGAGAAAGACGGCCGCGAGACAATCATCGTGACTGAGGTGCCATACATGGTCAACAAGAAGGAGATGATCAAGAAGATGGCCGACCTCGTCGAGGAGAAGAAGATAGAGGGAATCGCCGACATCAACGACTTCTCTAACCGTAAGGGTGTGAGAGTGGCCATCAAGCTCAAGAAGGGCGCCAACTCAGGTGTCATCCTGAACCAGCTCTTCAAGATGAGCCCTCTGCAGTCAAGCTTCTCTGTCAACAACGTGGCTATCGTCCATGGCCGTCCTTGTACTCTGAATCTCAAGGACATGATAAAGAGCTTTGTCAAGCATCGTCATGAGGTTATCCTCCGCAGGACTCAGTTCGACCTTGACAAGGCAAGAGCGAGAGCTCATATCCTCGAAGGTCTGCTCAAGGCCCTCGACATCATCGACCAGATCATCGCGACTATCCGCGCCAGCAAGAGCGTCGATGAGGCCCGCACCGCTTTGGTGACCAACTTCGGCTTCTCTGAGGCTCAGGCACAGGCTATCGTCGAGATGCGTCTGCGTCAGCTCACCGGACTCGAGAGAGACAAGCTCCAGTCTGAGTATGACGACCTTGTCAAGTTCATCCAGTACTGTGAGGACATCCTCGGCAGCTATGAGCGCCAGATGGAGGTTATCAAGGAAGAGACCATGGAGGTCAAGGAGAAATATGGCGACGCCCGCCGCACCCAGATCGTCCCTGACGAGGGTGAGTTCAACCCTGAGGACTTCTATGCTGATGAGGACGTGGTCATCACAATTTCTCACCTCGGATATATCAAGCGTACCGCTCTTACTGAGTACAAGGCTCAGAACCGTGGCGGTAAGGGTATGAAGGGCAGCGCTACACGCGACGAGGACTTCATCGAGCATATATATGTAGCCAACATGCACTCTACTCTGTTGTTCTTCACTCAGAACGGTAAGTGCTACAGACTTAAGGTTTACGAGCTCCCTGAGGGCACACGCGCCTCTAAGGGACGTCCTGTACAGAACGTTATCAGCATCGAGCCTGGCGATATCATCAAGACTTACGTCACCGCCAAGAGCATCGAGAGCGAGGAGTACGTAAACAGCCACTTCGTCCTTCTCGCGACTAAGCGCGGTATCGTCAAGAAGACCTCATTGGCTGAGTTCTCTAACAAGCGCAGCCGCAACAAGGGTATCAACGCTATCGGTATCCGCGAGGATGACGAGCTGCTCGACGCTATCCTTACCACAGGCGACAGCCAGGTGCTTCTCGCCGCTAAGGACGGACGTTGTGTACGCTTCGATGAGGAGGATGCCCGTCCGCTCGGACGTACAGCTTCCGGAGTCCGTGGCATAAATATTGAATCTGACGACGAGGTAGTCAGCGCCGTATGCTTCGCTCCTAACGACGAGACAGCGTCTGACCACACAGCTCTGGTAGTCAGTGAGCATGGATTCGGTAAGCGTACCGGCTTCGATGAGTACCGTCTTACTAACCGTGGAGGAAAGGGTGTCAGAACCCTTAACATCACAGAGAAGACAGGTAAGGTGGTCGCTCTGAAGAACGTTACTGAGGAGAATGACCTTATGATCATCACCAAGTCCGGTCTCACTATCAGAATGGCCGTCAGCGACATCCGCGAGGCGGGCCGTGCGACCCAGGGCGTCAAGCTCATCAACATCAAGGACAACGACAGTATCGCTTCTGTAACCGTAGTGCCTAAGCAGGAGGAGGAAGAAGTCTCCGAAGGTGAAGCTCCGGAAGAGGGCGTTCAGGAAAACGAATAATAACTTTTAAACAAACTAATAAAAATGAAAAAGATTTTCATTGCATTGGCTCTTATCCTCTCAGTTCAGGTGGTCAATGCGCAGGTCAAGACTCCTTCAGAGGCAAAGAAGGCTGTACAGAAGGCTGAGGATGCGTCTAAGGACGCTAAGAAGGCTACTAAGGTGGCTACATGGCTTACTCTCGCTAAGGCTTATGTCGCAGCTCATGAGTCAGCTGTGGGTAATGTAATGCAGGGTTCTACCCGCCAGGAGCTTCAGTTCACCATGGCTAATGAGAAGGTTCTTTCTCAGGAGAACGTAGAGGTCGGCGGACAGCCAATGGTAAAGGATGTCTATGCTAATAAGAACCTTTACTTCGACGCTAACGGCCGTGTCGTTTACATCGAGGTTACAAAACCTACCGTCAAGGACGCTCTCCAGAAAGCTGTTGACGCTTATAAGAAAGCATACGAGGTTGACGTGAAGAAGTCAAAGGAGAAAGATGTCAAGGCTGGTCTTGAGTCTATCCAGGGCAAGTTCGAGGAGATCGCTTTCCTTCAGTATCAGCTCGGTGACCTCGCAGGTTCAAGCGCTTCATTCCTCCAGGCCGCAAAGGCTGTTGAGGGCGCTCCTGTCAACGTCGTTGACTCTACAAGCATCTATTACGCCGGATTCACCGCATGGGCAGCCGGCGACATGGCTTCAGCTGAGAAACTCTTCCAGCAGTGCCGTGAGATCGGTTACTACTATGAGGACGGCGAGGTTTACTCTAAGCTCGGTGACATCTATATGAAGTCAGACCGCAAGGCTCAGGGCGCAGAGATCCTCAAGGAAGGATTCGTCAAGTTCCCTCAGAGCCAGAGCATCCTTATCGGACTTATCAACTACTACATTGAGAGCGGTGAGAACCAGAACGAGCTCTTCGCCCTTCTTGACATCGCCAAGAAGAACGAGCCTACTAACGCTTCTCTTTACTATGTAGAGGGTAACATCCACAAGCAGCTCGGTCACGAGGATGAGGCTATCGCTTCTTACCAGAAGTCATACGAGATCAACCCTGATTATGTATTCGGACTCGTAGGTCTCGGCCAGCTTTACTATGATAGAGGTATCGCTATCGCTGAGAAGGCTCAGAATGAGTACGATGACAGAAAGTATGAGGCACTCTTGGGTGAGTACAAGGCTGCCATGCTCCAGTCAATCGAGCCTTTCGAGACTGTATTCAACAAGGTTTCAGACGAAGGCCTCAAGAAGGGTATCGCTGAGTACCTCAAGAACATATACTACCGTTTCGTCAGCGACGATCAGAAGTATATGGACGGTTATAAGAAGTATGACGAGTATCTTAAAGCCAACTAATTTTCGAAGGCTTTAACGATCTTTACGACCAAAGGGTGTCGCACGATATCTTCATTTTTGAAGCGTATCGTCGCGATGCCCTTAATGTTTTTAAGAAGGTCTATTCCTTTAAGAAGGCCGGAGTCTTCCTTGTGCGGAAGATCGACCTGGCTGGCGTCTCCTGTGACGATGAATTTAGCGTCCTTGCCCATTCGGGTAAGGAACATCTTGAGCTGGCCCAGGTTAGTGTTTTGCGCCTCGTCGAGAATGACGCACGCTTTGTCGAGAGTTCGGCCTCTCATGTATGCCAATGGGGCGATCTGGATAGTGCCCTCGGCCATGAAATCCTGAAGTTTTTTAGGCGGGATCATATCGCCCAAGGCGTCATATAAAGGCTGGAGATACGGGTCGAGCTTATCCTTGAGGTCGCCCGGAAGAAATCCCAGACGCTCGCCGGCCTCTACCGCCGGACGGGTGAGGATGATACGGCGTATCTGCCTGTTTTACAATGCTCTGACAGCAAGAGCGATAGCGACATAAGTCTTTCCTGTACCAGCTGGGCCGACAGCGAAGATAAGGTCATTGTCGAAATACGCCTTGACCATCTGCTCCTGGGTCTTGTTCCTCGCGATTATTGGCTTGCCGTCGTTTCCGTAAACGATAGGGGAGTCGGGGCTCATCTTCTCTTGCGCCTGCTCCGTTTTTCCTTCGAAAAGCTCCTCTACGTCGTATGGGTTGAGGTTCATTTTGTGGTGACGGCGCTCAATCAGGCTGTTTATCTTCTCTTTGAAGTCTTCTATCTTGTCAAGAGGACCGTCGAGGTGAATCGTGTCGCCCCTGGCGACTACCTTAAGCCCTGGATAATAGCTGCATAGGGCCTCCAGCACTCTGTTTGCGGGTCCGTATATCTCGATAGGGTCTATCGCTTCGAGCTTGATGTCTTTTTTCATGAGCCGTTTTATATTTTCTGCTTGCTGCAAAGGTACATTTTTATTTTGTGTGACACTAATAAATGAGTAAATTTGCCTTTTAAGACTTTTGCTTTGAAAATATGAGACGCTTTATCGTATATATACTTCTGATTCTGTCTTCAGCCGCCGTGTTTTCCTCATGTGATCACCTGCGCCGTCTGGCGGGGCGTCCGACCAGTGAGGACATCGCCGCGATAAGGGAAAGAATCGTGGCGGACAGTATCTCCCGCGCGGATTCTATCGCGAAGGTCCAGGCCGCTATCCAGGCCATGAAGAAGGCGGAAGAGGATATGAAGGAGGCCCTCGCCATCATCGGGGAAGAGGGAATGTACATCAAGAAACTGTCTGAGACAGCCGGTTTGAGAAGTGGCACAATCCCTGCAAGATACGCCATCGTGACAGGAGGTTATTCGCAGCACTCGAACACCATGATACAGATCAATTCGTTCAGCTCGGACTTGAACGCCAGTTATATCACACTCGGAAATGGTCTTGAGGCGGTGCTCGTCGTTCCTTCGGATAATCTTCTTGAAGTCGCTAAGAAAATCCCTAGCGTACGTGCCCAGCGCATGTGCCCTAAGGGGATATGGGTACTTGAAAACGATATGCGAGAGTAGATTATGTGTAAGCTTCTCAGAAGAATAACCGTGTCGGCCGCTTTGATTTTGTCGGCGTTGACGGCTTCCGCCCAGTTCATAGGCGGGGGCTATCAGGCGTTGTATGACAGCGAGAGAGTGACCGCGTTGAAGGAGCATGTGAATTATCTTTGCGCTGCCCAGACTGAGGGGCGCAAGGCCGGCTCCGAAGGCGAGAAAATGGCTGCGAAGTATGTGTATGACACGATGAAATCATACGGTCTGGACATGCTCAGCACCCCTGACGGAGATGAGTTCGGGGTTGTTACCCCTGACGGCGACACCCTGGTTTCCCGCAATGTGGTCTCGTACATACAAGGATATGACAAGTCTAAGACCGGCCATTTCATCGTCGTCGGCGCCCGTATGGACAACTTGGGGTCCCGTACGATGATGGTCGATGGCCAGAGGGTTGAATCAATCTATACAGGCGCCAACGGTAACGCGTCCGGTGTGGCTGTGATGCTGGAATTGGCGAAGATGCTGATGACAAACAGCATAACCCTGCGTACCTCTATCGTATTTGTGGCTTTCGGCTCCTCATGCGAGAGTTTCGCCGGCTCATGGTATTTCGCTGACCGTGTCTTCAAGGACAAGATTGACGTGATGATCAATCTGGACATGCTCGGGCAGGTGTCGAACTGTTTTTGTGCCTATACCGCCTCGAATGTGGATCTCAACGCTTTCATTCAAAGTTTGCAGAACACCCTTCAGCCTGTACATCCTGTCATTACCGCCGCTGAGCCGTATCCGTCAGATCACAGGACATTCTATGCCAAGGAGATCCCGTCAGTGATGTTCACGACAGGACGTTACGCGGAGCATAACACCTCCAAGGACACCGCCTCTATCCTTGAGTTCGAAGGCATGGAGAAGGAGCTGGAGTATATATTCAATTTCACATCATCGCTCTCGTCCACAGGGCGAGACATAGCGTTCAGGCAGGGCGACCCGGCGAAGAAGGTGAAGCCGCAGGATGATGTGGTCTCCTTCCATGACTGCGATGTTCCACCTCAG
>JAKSJJ010000108.1 GCA_024398335.1 Bacteroidales bacterium
GGAAGTTGGTAAGCATACCACCTGCCCAACGCTCTGTCACGTATGGCATGTTGACTGCGCCTGCTTTCTCGGCAACAATCTCTTTTGCCTGCTTCTTAGTAGCGACGAAGAGGACCTTGCGGCCTGAGCGTGCGAGCTGCTTGAGAACAGCGGCGGCCTCGTCGATCTTTACTATACTTTTATGCAGGTCGATGATGTGGATTCCATTCTTCTGGTCGAAGATGTATGGAGCCATCTTAGGGTTCCACTTGCGGGCGAGATGGCCGAAGTGTACACCTGCATCAAGCAATTCTTGGAAATTTGTTCTTGACATTGTGTTTGTTGATTTTCTTTGTTTTTCTTCTCATCAATCACGCGGTAGCTTTTGTGGTCCGCATGATTTTCGCAGTCAGGCAATCTCCGGCAGCCGGGGAAGATTCACATCTTCGCCACAGGTCCATTGATTTAAAACCTTCGTGCAGTTGTTGTAAATCAGCGTCAGAATACTAACGTTTACTGAACTGGAAGCGACGACGTGCGCCAGGCTGACCAGGTTTCTTCCTCTCGACCTCACGGGCGTCACGGGTGAGGAATCCAGCAGACTTGAGAGCTGAGCGATAAGCCTCTTTATCCTGCTCGCAAAGAGCGCGGGCGATACCGAGTCTAAGAGCCTCTGCCTGTCCTTTGATTCCACCTCCATCGAGGTTTGCCTTTACGTCAAACTGACCTTCAGTAGCGGTAACAGCGAATGGCTGGTTAACGATGTAACGGAGCGCATCCTCTTTGAAATAGTCGCTAAGCTCGCGGCCATTGATGGTGATGTTTCCCTTACCTGCTACGAGATAAACACGAGCGACAGCTGATTTACGTCTTCCAAGGGCGTTTACTACTTTCATTGCTCTGCTTAAATTTCGTTCAACTTAATGGTTTTTGGGTTCTGCGCCTGGTGTGGATGCTCACTTCCCTGATAGAGATACAGGTTGTTGATGAGCTTGTCACCAAGACGATTCTTAGGGAGCATGCCTTTGATAGACATTCTCACAAGTTCGGTAGGCTTCTTTGCCAGAATCTCCTTAGGAGTGCTGAATCTCTGTCCACCAGGGTTACCGGTGTAACGGACATAGACTCTGTCGGTCATCTTCTTGCCAGTGAGCTTCACCTTGTCAGCGTTTACGATGATAACGTTGTCACCGCAATCCTGGTTAGGAGTGAAGTAAGGTTTATCCTTACCGCGGAGGATAAGGGCTACCCTTGAAGCAAGACGACCAAGCACTACGTCAGTAGCGTCAATGACAACCCAGCCTTTTGTCACAGTCTTAGGATTAGCATAGACTGTCTTGTAGCTTTGTGTTTCCACTGTCTTGATCTTTAATTGGTTAATACTAAAATTGTTGCGTTCCCTACAGTTCATAGGGGGTGCAAAGGTAGTAATTATTTTGAAACTGACAAAATTTTCGTATCTTTGCGAATACGAGAGCGGGAAACCGCGAAAGAAACAACTACAACACTATGATAGAGAAAGCCAAAGAAATCCTTTCCGGCGCGAAATCTAAGATGAACGACGCCGTGAAGTTCCTCGAGGAGGACCTCAAGACCTATAGGGCAGGCAAGGCCAACCCTCTTATCTTCAACAACGTCATGGTCGATTACTACGGAAGCGCGATGCCTGTTCCTCAGGTGGCTTCTGTCACGACTCCGGACGCTAAGACAATCATGATCCAGCCATGGGAGAAGAAGATGATCCCTGTCATCGAGAAGGCTATCATGGACGCCAACATCGGCTTCACTCCGCAGAATAACGGCGAAAGCATCCGCTGCACCGTCCCTGCTCTTACCGAGGAGCGCCGTAAAGAGCTGATCAAAAAGGCTAAGGGCGCAGGCGAAAGCGCTAAGGTCGTCGTACGCAACGCTCGCCGCGACGCTATCGACCTTCTCAAGAAGGCCCAGAAGGACGGACTTCCTGAGGACGTCGAGAAAGACCACGAGAATCTGATCCAGAAGGAGACTGACGCCGCTGTAAAGAAAGTTGACGAGATGATCGCCGCTAAGGAAAAAGAAATCCTTACTGTCTAGCTCTATCGAGGTAGCTAAGCAGGACGTCTCTGAACCTCTCCTGCTCGGACTCCTCTATGAAATCTACTTGAATAGGAACCCGGAACATCCTCTGCTTGAGGATTTCCGGTGTTTTTTTGCAGTCTTTGATTCTCTGGCTGTCCTTTTCAGTAGTAGCCACGATGGAAGTAGGATAGAGCTTCGCCGCGGTAGCGATGCCGGAGATGTCCCTTGCGCTGAACTTATGATGATCAGCGAAGGTCATGTGACGTACTATATTATAGGTACCGCTGAGGAACTGCACTAATGGCTTATCGTTCGCGATGCCGGTAAACAGTACAAGGCGCTTAGCGTAGAGATAACGTGACTCACCCTCCGGGAACACCGGCTCCATAGGGCAGTAGTTGATTGTCGTGAAGAAAAGATGCTGTTTCTTTCCATCCGCGCGCTCGCCCTCGCTAGTCTGGACATCGAAATTCACAAGACCCAGGTCAGACGCCCACTGACGCTTGTCGTCCTCGTCCATATAGCCAGGGCATTTTGTCACGACAAGGATGTCAGCCTCTACAAGACGCTCAGGAACGTCGCGCAGGCGTCCCATAGGCATGAGATGGTCCTTGAAAACAGGTCTGTTCCAGTCAATCAGCACGATTGACACGTCAGGCTTGAGGGAACGGTACTGGAAAAGATCGTCAAATATGAGAATGTCCGACGGACTCATCTGCTTATCCACGCAGCGACGGGCCTTCTTTGCCGTACGAAGCTCCTCGGGGTGGCAGAGGAAACGGCTCGCCTCGAGTCTATTCTTATCAACAGCCACCGTGACGAAAGGAAATTTGCGCTTAATCTGCAGCGGTTCATCACCGTACATCGCCGCTGTACCGTCAAGAGTGACCTGCTGAAAACCTCTTGTCTCCCTCTTATATCCTCTTGACACTACGCCGACATTCTTGCCCATCCACTGAGGCGTCTCGAGCAATGTCCTGATAATCATCTCCGTATGAGGGGTCTTACCTGTACCTCCGACGGTGACGTTCCCGATTCCTATGGAAGGTATCTCTGTCGAGGACACCTTGAAAGCTCCGGAATCATAAAGTTTATGCCTTAGCTTAAGTGTAAGATAGTATGGAAATAAGAGAATTTTATCGATCATCACCTATGGTTTTCACTAAACGCGAATATAGCAATTATAGCCCATAAACGGATGAGGCTTGTGGAGGAATTTCACCACCCCAGCGCTCAGAAATATAATCAAGTGTCGAGAACAATTCCGAAGGGTCGGTCAGAGTGACAAGTTTCATTCTCGTGTCCTTGAAATCAGGCAAACCCTTGAAGTAGCAGCTCAGATGACGCCTCATCTCAAGGATTCCTACCTTCTCACCCTTGAACGCCAGGCTTCTTTCAAGATGTCTCTTCGCCAAAGCCACCCTCTCCTCTATGGACATAGGAGGAAGAATCTCCCCTGTATCCAGATAATGGCGTATCTCACGGAAGATCCACGGATGGCCGAATGTGGCGCGGCCTATCATGATGCCGTCAACCCCGTAACGGTCGAACGCCTCCTTCGCCTTGACCGGAGAATTGATGTCCCCATTACCTATTATAGGTATATACATGCGAGGATTCTCCTTAATCTTTCCTATAAGGGTCCAGTCCGCCTCGCCCTGGTACATCTGCGCACGTGTACGTCCGTGGATAGTCAACGCCTTGATGCCCGTATCCTGCAGTCTCTCGGCGAGCTCGACTATGATCTTTGAGTTCTCGTCCCAGCCTAGGCGGGTCTTTACGGTCACAGGAAGATTCACCGCCTCGACTATACGGCGGGTGATCTCGACCATTTTGTCCGGCTCTTTCATCATGCCGGAGCCGGCTCCCCTTCCCGCTATCTTCTTTACCGGGCAGCCGAAGTTGATGTCAAGAAGATCCGCCCCATGTCCGCCGACAATCTCCACCGCACGCTGAGCCAGCAGGGCGGATTGAACCATGGCGTCAGGGTCATTGCCATAAATCTGTATTCCGATCGGAGCCTCATCCTCGTAGGTCAGGAACTTGGCGAAGGACTTCTTGGCGTCATGCACGAGACCGTCCGAGGAGACAAACTCAGTATAGACCATAGCCGCGCCGTAATCTTTACATACGACACGGAAAGACGCGTCAGTCACGTCCTCCATCGGAGCCAGCAGAAGCGGCTTCTGTCCAAGGTCTATATCACCTATCTTCATACGTCGGAACTATAAAAAAGCTCCGTCCCTTTCCTGCCCGAGGGACTGAAAGGACGGAGCCTATATGATAAACCTTTAAAGGATATTACCAAAGAACTGCCTGGCAGCAAGCGTTGATAGCTACAGCTGAGAACATCACTACGATAACGACAGCGACAATAGCTGAAAGCACTTTGAGACGAGTCATCCAGATGCTGTTGTTGAAGCCCATAGTGTGGAGAGCGCTCCAGAAACCGTGGCAGATGTGGAGGCCTACAGCTACGAACCATACGAGGTAGAGAACGACTACCCACCAATGTCCGAATGTAGCGCAGAGGAGCATGTATGGATCCTCAGCCTCAGAACCGATGAACTCCTGGAGCTGCATGTGAGCCCAGAAATGATTCATGTGGAAAGCGAGAAGACCGAGGACGATGATACCGAGAACGAGCATGTTCTTAGCTGCCCAAGAGTCAGTCTTAGCCTTAGAAGCGACCTCGTAACGGTTTACGCCGCCACGTGCGCGGAGGTTACCTATAGTAAGATAGATACCGTAAGCGATATGAACTACGAAACCCAGAGCGAGGACAGGGACCATGATTGTCACGATAGGGAGAGCCATGAACTCACAGCCTTTCGCGAAAAGACCCTCGGCGCTGCCGAAGTTTCCTGTGAATGTGTCAATAACTGAGAAGAAGTTGATTGTTCCGTGCAGAAGGAGGAACACGATGAGGAAAAGTCCAGAGATACTCTGGATAAGCTTCTTTCCGATTGATGATTTGAGAAGTGTTGCCATATCTTATAAAAACATTATTCTTTTTAATCTCGGCAAAGATAGATTCTTTTTTGCAAGAATCATAATAATTCGATACTTTTGTGCCTACTGACAAACGATAAAAAGACACAATATGTATAAGCGAGTACTTCTTAAACTCAGCGGCGAAAGCCTCGGCGGACCTGCCGGAAAAGGTATTGATGAGAAATGGCTGGAAAAATACGCCATCGAGATAGCACAGGCGGTGAAGGCCGGGCTTCAGGTATCCATAGTGATAGGAGGAGGTAACATCTTCCGCGGCCTGCAGGGAGTAGGCAAGGGTTTTGACCGCGTCAACGGCGACCGTATGGGCATGCTGGCGACTGTCATCAACTCTCTCGGCCTCGCGATGGCCATCCGTTCTCAGGGCGTCGAGGCGGAAGTGTTCACAGCGACTCCGATGGAGCCTGTGGCATACTATTACATGAGAGACAAGGCTGTGGCAGTGATGGAAAGAGGAGGCGTCGCCCTCATCGCCGGAGGCACAGGCAATCCTTTCTTCACCACCGACTCAGGAGCGGCCCTTCGCGCCCTGGAGATCAAGGCTGACGCGCTGCTCAAAGGCACCAGAGTGGACGGAGTCTATACCGCCGACCCTGAAAAGGACCCTAGCGCCGTCAAATACGATGAGCTGACCTTCGACAAGGCTCTCTCCGACCACCTCAAGGTCATGGACCAGACAGCCTTCGCCCTTTGCAGCGACGGAAACATGCCTATCATCGTCTTCGACATGAACCAGACCGGCAACCTGACAAAGCTCCTAAACGGAGAAAAGGTCGGAACCCTGGTACACAAATAATAAGAGAAGCCTGGCCGCTCGGTCAGGCTTTTTGTTTCAGATGCGTCGGCGGCCCTCCTTCTGGGGCCCGTATTCCGGCGGGCTAAAGCCCTGCTGCTCGGGCCGCGAGCATAAAAATGCTCGCTGTAA
>JAKSJJ010000109.1 GCA_024398335.1 Bacteroidales bacterium
CCCTTATTCTCGCAATTCTCGATAAGGTTCACCTCAACAGCCTCAGTGCTTCCGCTACAGAATCCTACGATACCTCCGACCATGACTCCCGTAGCGCCGTTGGCGGTGTTAGAGCCGCTGACAGCGTTTATCGCGGCGTTGTTGACAACCTCTGTGATATTAGAGATGCCGGCCTTGTCCGAGAAGATATAACCTGCTGCCGCGCCCACGCTGAATCTGGCGGCGGCTGTCGTACCCTCGACCTTTACAGGAATGTTATTGACACATTTCTGGATAGTAGAGCAGTAAACTGTTCCTGCTATCACTCCCGCGTCAGCAGTACCTGTCGCGGAAACCTTGAATTCGCTCTGGTCGCCTTCCTTACCCATGGTAAGATTTGACACGACCGCCTGGTCAAGGATTCCGAAAAGACCGAAAGTCGAGCCTGCGCCCAATGTAGCGCCGGCCTTGAAATTATAGATACAATGGCCCGCTCCGTCAAACTCTCCCTTGAAAGAGGCTCCTGTATAAGAGCAGGTGCTGGTGGAGTTGACCGGTGTTCCGTTGCCGATAGGAGTCCACTCCGTGACCTCGGACATATCAATGTCCGCGATAAGAGTCGGCTTACCGTTACGCAGGAATCGGGTCAGAGAATGACCGTTATTGACTGAGTCGGCGAACGCTACAAGGTCAGCCGCGGTCTTGATACCGAAATAAGGCTTCTCCGGCTCCGGACCCGGCTCATCTCCGCCGCCGTCGGGATCTTTCTGCTCCTCGGAAGGTTTCTGCTCCGGAGTGCAGGAAGCGAAATTAGGCACAGCCGCGAGAATACCCGCGGCAAGTGCCATGATTGTCAAAAATCTCTTAATCATAATCCATTCATTAAAGAACCTCAGCAGGATCTGAAGCACCTGAATTATTGTATCCGAGCACGTTGTCAAGAGTAGCCGCAGGAGCTGTATCAGGAGCGGCGCCGTATGTGGTCCAGTCTCCGACCTTTCCGCCCATCTTACACTGCTTCATGAGCTCTTTCTTCTCAAGATAGCCGCAGAGCCAGCCTGGGCAATGGTTCGTACCGTCAGCGTCGCCGAGGATGATACCCTTGTTCTCACAACCGGTAATGAGCATCTTAGAGTGACCTACGATACCTCCCACACGAGCCGCGCTCTGAGAGAATACGTTACCCTCGTTGACGCAGTCCTTGATAGTGTTGGCGTTACCCTCACCACCTCCGACGATACCGCCATGACGGTGAGCGTTTCCGAATGAGCCGAGCTTATAAGGGTCAGACTGGATAGTACCGTGGTTGACACAAGCCTCTACGAGAGCGAAGTTGTCAGCGGATACAGTGGCGTTGATAGAGCCGATGATACCGCCGGCACGACCATAACCTGAAACCATCTCACCATAGTTGTGACACTCCTTGACAGCGCCATAGTGCATATATCCCTGGATACCTGCCACCATGTTTCCGCCTTCACCGGCACCTGTCTGGGCAGGAATGACAGTGAACTTGAAGTCTCCGTAGTTAGAGCAGCCGAGAATCTGGTCAGAAGTACCCTGAGCGACGATACCGGCCATAGCGAGCTGTTTCTCTACGCCCTTGAACTCTACACTTACATAGTTGGTGACATTCTCGAGGGTTGAGTTAACTGCTGAAGCAGCTACCGGAGAAATACATACCGGAGCGACAGCGGAGCCCTGTACAGTGATCTTGTCACCAGCCTTACCGATAGTCAGGTTCTTGACGGTAGCGCCAGAAAGCGCGCCGAAGAATCCAAAGCATTGGCTTGTCTCAGAAGAGCAGTCCCAGGTCCAGTTGATACCCGTGATGCTGTGGTTGTTTCCATCGAATACGCCTTCGAACGCGTTAGTGTACTCAGCGTCGTTCTTGACACCTGCGCCACACTTACCCGATCCGATTGGAACCCATGTAGTGATGCTTGAGACGTCGATATCCGCGAGAAGAGCGACTGCGCCGGCATCATCTGTCCACATCTTGACAGACTGTCCTGAAGCGGCAGCGGCGGCGAACTCCTTGAACTCATCGAGGTTATGGATACCACCGATACTCTCGACAGGCGGCTCATACTTGGTGAATCCCAACTGAGCGACAGGAACAATCACAGATGTTCCGCCACCGGCGATCTTGACCTCACCGCTACGAGGCTTGGTGTTGGTGTTCTCGTCCCTGTAATTCTCATCTACTGTCAAAGTCACGAAAGACGTACCGCTTCCGAAATTAGGAGTAGCGGTGACCCATGACGGAGTCAGGACGATCCAGTTTGCTTCTGTAGTGACCTTCAGCACGATAGCCTCCGGCTCATGAGCCGGTATGTCCACTACGGACACAGGATCACTGACAATTGTGTACTTCACAGCTTCCTTCTTGCAGGCGCCCAGAGCGAGGGCCGCGCAAAAAAGCGACGCGATCAGTTTAAATGTAGTTTTCATATCTGTTATTAATTATTTGCTCTAAGTAAAATATAATTCATACAGCTTCTCTCTCCCTTCGTGTCGGACGGGTGATTGACAACCGAACCCTTTCCCGCGGCTTTGTCATATACCCACATAGTAGAGGAGCCTCCACCGTCGAAACGGGTCATGTTATAGCCTCCGAGTTTCTGGGCTATGCGGAACATCTCGTATGCCTTCACGCCCATTGATGTCCAGCCCTGGCGGCCGTCCACCTCGACAAGCCATACCTTCTTTCCATCCTGGCTTACGACAGGGAAGGAAAGAGGATCGTACAAGGTGACACTCTGATTCGTGGTAGGAATCGAGTTACTATTGTCCCTACCGTCCTGCATTATGCGGAACATAGTGGAGTTCAGAGTATAGATAGGCCTTGTCTTCTCGCCTTCTATTGTTATATCACAGCGAAGCTCGACAGTGTCCCCGACCTTGAGGGCCGCGGCGACTGAGGAGGCGGTAGAGCCGCTAAGCGCTATTCCCACCTGATTATCTGCTGTGATATAAGGCTTCTGGCTAAGACCTGAGGAGCGTCCGTCATGGATAGAGATGACCTTCGCCTGAGCATATCCGCAGTTGACCTTCATCGGGTCTGAGACATACTGCGCGATTACATAATAGGCGTTGGATGCCAGGTCATTGACAAGCGAAGGCTTCTCTGGGTGAGGGGTCATCTTATACTTCGATGTATAAAGATTGGCCTGATATGAGCTCACATGCCTAAGGGTCGTATCATTGATAGTATAGTAGCTATACTCCGCCCCGGCGACCTTGAGTTTGCCGACGAAGGATTTCTTCGCGCAGGAAGCCGTACCGTCAGTAAATACCGTGAAGGCCCAGCCATGGTTTGTAAGGCTGGATACCACCTTAGGGTTATTTATATAGACAGGCTGACCTTCCTCGACATGATAACCTCTGGCGATGCCGTCGTTGCTATCGAAGAATCCGGTGTTGATGCCTGCTACGATATTATCGCCCTCGGCACGTTTACGAACGCAAAGCTTCGAGAGAGTCTCGCGGAGGTTATATCCATTGTTATTGTTGGCGTTTCCGTTAGGATTAGGCACGCAATCGTCAGCGAAAGAGGTCGTGAGGCTGACTCCAGGATTCGTGAGGTCCACCTCAAGCACGCACACGAGGCGAGGTACGCCCGTGCAGGTGAATTTGGTGTACTTCAAACCAGAGCAAAGATCCTTGCTCTCGATCTCTTTCCATCCATAATAGTCATCTGTCGTCCAGTCAGGCTGATTCTGCTCTGGGTCAAAGGCGTTGCCAGGATACACCACGGCGTTGAAATATGTCGCCGCCGGAGCGCTCTGAGGATTAGAGCCATACAAAGCGTATGAACCCACATGGCCATAGCCCTTGTTTCCGGTGAAATTGTCCGCTGTAGGATTATATGCGCACCCCCATGCCGGGCCATGTCCGTCAGCACCGCTGTCAGCTATGACGCAGCCTCTGTTGACGCAGTTCTTCACAACGCCGGTGCTGTGGCTCACAAAGCCTCCCGTACGGCAACCCGTACGAGAAATGACATTACCATTGTTGATTGAAGACAAGACACTGGCGGAGGTTCCCGTGCTTCCGGAGATTCCGCCCATGCGCTTAAGCTTATAAGCGTCAGCGACCCCTGTGTACTGCCCGACGATATCGTCCTCGACAAGTCCGTTATTCACGCAGTTGTCGATGGTTCCTTTCTCAAGTGTACCTGTGATACCGCCTCCACGTCCGGCGGGAGCAGCGATATGACCGTTGTTGGTGCAATAGCTGACAAGGCAGTCCGCGCCAAGGGAATTGACGTAGCCGCCTATACCTCCACACTGAAGGCCGGTGCTGCCGTTACCCTTATTGGACAGGCGTCCTGTCATTACATCTCCGTTATTTACGCAAGAGCTCATCGCCCCGCCGATAACAGAGCCTTCGCAGACCAGTCCGGCTATACCGCCCATAGCGAAATAGACCCCGTCCATGCTGTCTCCCTCAAGCAAGAGATCGACATTGTTCACGCACGAACCGAAAGTACAGCCTTTGGAATAACCCACAAAAGCGGCAAAAGAGGCAGGAGCGCTGTTCATGCCTTTAACCTTAAAGACATCGCCTTCCGCGCCCATCGTGAGATTCTTTATCTTGGCGCCGCTTCCATAACCGATAAGGCCGATATCAGCGGTCTTAGACACGTCGGAAGTCCACTTTATGTTCTTGATAGAGAATCCCTTACCATTAAGGACGCCTGTGAAAGGAGATGCCTTTGTCCCGGCAGGAGTCCAGTCCGTAATCGAAGATGCGTCTATATCAGAGCAAAGGACAATCTCTCCGTCAACCATGAAACGGCTGAGAGACTCTCCCCCGTTGACAGCAGCGGCGAAATCCAACAGGTCCTGGGCTGAGGCTATACCTCTTGTAGGCTCCGGATCGTCAGAAGCAGCGGCCTGATTGACACTGACCTCAATCTTCTTTCCGCTAAGGGTCTCAAACGAAATAACGCAGTTTCGAGCACTGGCGTCAGGATTCTTTGACGCGACGACGCTGACCTTTATCTCAGAAGCGGAGCCCTTGCCTGTTGAAGGAGTCGCCTTGATCCAGCCTTTGCCGCAACGGGCGACCCAATCCTCCGAACATGTCAGAGCGAGGACCTCCTGTCCGCCGAAACCGTCGAAACTGACCTCTGTCGGATTGACGCTGAACTCCACCGGTTTACTCTCCTCCTTTTGCTGGCAGGAGAAGAGTAAAGAGGCGGATAGGAGCGCCAGGACAGAGACTGCTGTTATCCTGATATTCATTTAATATTATTTAGAAAGTCCGTCATCCCAACCAGGGTTCTGGCTAAGTGAACCGTCAGTAACCTCGCGCTGATCAGCAGGGATAGGATAGAGATAGTCCCTTGTCTCATTCCATACATAATCCTCGTTAGCGTAGTAGGTGAGATTTCCCTTATTTGAACCTGTGAGGGTGAAAAGGGCTCCTATCTCGATAACATTTGAGGCAGGGATGTCCTTTGATACAGACGGCTTTGTTCCCTGATATACGCAGAGGTCAAGAACTCCGTCATGGTCGATATCGTACTCGCCCACGCCCGGGATATAGATACCCTGGAAACCGGCGTTCGCCTTAGGAGTCAACCATTTACCCTCATTCCAACGGAAAAGATCCCACTGACGGAATCCCTCGCAGAAGAGCTCTACGGTACGCTCACGTCTGATTTCAAGGATAGCGGCTTTCTGAGCACCCTTGGCGTTAGGATAGTACTGAGCCATGAGAGCATCCTCGGCTGTAGGTACAGTCTCCATCTTCTTCATGCCGACTCTCTCGCGGAGGACATCGACAGTGCGGGCGACGTCGTCGCTAGTAAGCTCACCAAGCTCGGCTTTAGCCTCAGCATAGTTAAGGAGCACCTCGCCATAGCGGAAGAGAGCGAAATCGGCGGTAGAAGTAGTGGCGTTCTCATGAGTATCATCGCTGATGTACTTGATAATGCGGTAACCGCTGATAGTACGCTCCCATGAA
>JAKSJJ010000011.1 GCA_024398335.1 Bacteroidales bacterium
TTTTCGGATTATGCTTTCGACGCCCCTGAGGGCTCTTGGCGTATGATTATGGACTCAGACCAAGATTCTTACGATGGCTTCTCCCGCTTGCAGGCAGGGGAGGTTCATTATGTGGTAAATGGAAAGCTTTCGCTGTATTTGCCTTCGAGGACGGTTCTCGTGCTGAAATCAAAATGAAAAACTTGTTATATATATGGCATTTTTAAAGTTCAACAAATCTGAGCTTGTCAACCTTTCCTACTCGCTCAAAAGGGAGATAATCCTCGCGAACAGGTCGGGCTCGTATTGCAACACCACTATCGTGGATTGTAATACCAGGCGTTATCACGGGATGTTGGCGGTTCCCCTTGGCGGAGATCTATCCCGCAGGGTGATGCTGCTTTCTTCTCTGGATGAGACGCTCGTCATGCAAGGTCATCAGTTCAATCTGGCCATACATCGCTATGGTACAGTGCTTGAGCCTAGAGGTCACAAATACATTGTGGACTTCAATGCTGACGGAGCCCCGGTAATCACCTACAAGGTGGGTGAACTGGTCTTCACGAAGACCTTCCTTCTAGCGCCGGATTCTGACCAGGTACTTATCCGCTATTCTCTTGACGAGGCCCCTCAGAAGGTGAGCCTCGTGCTTAAGCCTTTCCTGTCTTTCCGTGATATTCACGCCTTGACTCACAAGAATGATCAGGCTGATACAAGAACGGTGGAGATCCAGGGAGGTGTATCCTTCAACCTTTATAAGGGTTATCCTGACCTTAATCTCCAGATCAGCGCTCCTTCGGTTTTCAGAAGCCAGCCTATCTGGTATGAGGGCATCACATATTCAGACGAATACCGCCGCGGATTCGACTGTGTAGAGGACCTACTCGTCCCTGGCTCATTCACGGTGGAGATGCGCCCAGGCGATTCTATCGTAGTGTCCGCGTCTGTAAATGAGGAAGATCCTAAGCAGCTCAAGCGTAAGTTCAATTCCTATGTCAAGAACATTGGAAATGTCCAGAGCCATCATGACATTCTTGTCAGGAACGCCGAGATCCTTAAGCCTATAAAAGGTGGAAAGGAGCAGATTCTCGCCGGATTGTCTTGGCTTCACGCCGGACTTCTCAGAGAGACTCTCGTGAGCCTTCCAGGCCTTACACTTTACGCTGACGGCGACTGTGGGGAGTTCGAGAAAATCCTTGACGACCTCATCGAGGCTGAGCAGGAGAGACTTTTCCGCAGGACAACCCAGGTCGAGGCTCCGCTCCGACTCGCGGATGTGCTCCAGCATTACATCCGTTTCGTGCCGTCTATCGAGAAGAGAGTATGGAAGAAATACGGACAGACCCTCAAGGGTGTCATCGAGAGCTATTCTCCAGGCGTGCGTAAAGAGGTCACCCTCCATCCGAACGGCCTGCTTTGGGCCCAGATGGAAAATGTCGCTCTTTCTTGGATGAACGCTTATATAGACGGACGCCCTGTAACGGAGCGCGCCGGTTACCAGGTGGACACTAACGCATGGTGGTATAACGCTCTTTGTTTCGCTATCGAGATGGAGACCCGTTATGTAGGCTACGACAGCGAGTTCGTGAAGAAATGGACTCCTGTAAGGGACGCCGCCAAGGCCAATTTCCAGAAAACGTTCTGGAACCCTGAGAAAGGCTATCTCTCTGATTATGTGGATAATTGGGGACAGAAACCTGAGGTGCGTCCAAATCAGCTCTTCGCTGTCTATGTGCCGTATTCGCCGATCGATGACGATATAAAGGCCCAGATAATGCAGACTATCGCGAACGAGCTCGTGACCCGCCGCGGTATCCGCACGCTCTCTCCTCGCAACCATCTTTACAGGGGAGTGTATGAGGGATCGCAGATAGACCGCGACCTGGCATATCACCAGGGCTGCACCCGCACGGAGCTTATGGGACCATACCTTGACGTTTGCTTCAAGATGATGGGTCCTAGCTTTGTGGGTAAGGCTGAGTATCTCACGGAAGGATTTTTCTATGATATGAGCAAGCACGGCGTCGGAGCATTCTCCGAACTTTACGACGGAGACCCTCCTCACGAGCCGCACGGAGCTATTTCTTCGGCATGCGCCACCGCTTCGCTGCTGTGGTGTGAGTATCTAATCAACACTAATAAGGAGGCACGCAGATGAGAGTACTGATGTTCGGATGGGAGTTTCCGCCACATATCGCAGGCGGACTCGGAACGGCATGCTACGGTATGACCAAAGGACTTGCCGCCAATGACGTGGAGGTGCTCTTCGTGATGCCTTCCGCTTCAGGCGATGAGGACCAGAGCGCTGTACGCATCATCAACGCCAGCGACGTAGCGGTCGATGTCGTCGATCATAATGTCAATGAGTTCCTTGGCAAAGTTCAGTTCGTCCAGGTTGGCTCTAACATGGTCCCTTACATGGATCCTGACGATTTCTACCGCATAGTGGAGCAGGAGAAGAAGCTTACCCGCGAGGAGTTCACGATACGCTATGGCCAGAAATATAAATTCTCCGGTAAATATGGCTCCAACCTCATGGAGGAGGTGGCCCGCTACGCTATGGTAGGCGCCACTATCGCCAAGCAGTATGAAGGTCAGTTCGACGTTATCCACGCCCATGACTGGCTTACTTACCTCGCAGGTGTGGCCGCTAAGCAGGTTTCTGGAAAGCCGCTTGTCGTCCATATGCACGCTACCTCTTACGACAGAGCGAGCGAGGATCATATCGATACCCGCGTGCTTGACCTGGAGACCAGGGGCATGCAGGCCGCGGACAAGGTCATCGCCGTGAGTGAACTCACAAGAAATATATGTATCAATAAATATGGCATCCCTGCGGATAAGGTCGTAGCCGTCCACAACGCTGTGGACTTCAGCGGACGCTCCAATATCCAGGTGTCAAGAGGAATCAAGGACAAGGTCGTGACCTTCCTCGGACGTGTGACCTATCAGAAGGGTCCGGAATATTTCATCGAGGCCGCCGCCAAGATCCTCAAGAGATGTGACGGCGTGCGCTTCGTGATGGCCGGCAGCGGAGATATGCTCAATAAATGTATACGCCATGTCGCCCGCCTGGGCATCTCAGACCGTTTCCATTTCACGGGATTCCTCCGCGGAAAGCAGGTGCAGGAGATGTTCGCCCTGTCGGATGTGTATATTATGCCTTCAATCTCAGAGCCTTTCGGTATTTCTCCGCTCGAGGCTATGCAGACGGGAGTTCCTTCTATCATCTCTAAGCAGTCCGGCTGCGCGGAGATTCTCGCTTACGCCCTCAAGACAGACTTCTGGGATGTTGACGCCATGGCTGACGCCATTTATGCTCTTTTGAATTACCCGGCAATCTCTAAGCTCGCCGCACGTGAGGGTTATGACGAGGTCAACTCTCTGAAGTGGAACCAGGCCGCAGCGAAGATCAAAGCCGTGTATGAATCAGTAATAAAGTAACTGTATGAAAAAAAGTATCTGCCTTTACTTCCAGGTACATCAGCCTACCAGGCTGCGTATGTACAGATTCTTCGATATAGGCAAGGATTCGCACTATTATGACGATTTCGCGAACCGCACTATCTTGCGTAGAGTCGCCCAGAAGTGCTACCTTCCCGCTAACCAGATGCTCCTGGACCTTATCAAGTCCACTGACGGAGCTTTCAAGGTGGCTTTCAGCATCTCCGGATCATTCATTGAGCAGTGCCAGCGTCATTGTCCGGAAGTGATTGACAGCTTCCGCGCCCTGGCTCAGACCGGATGCGTGGAGTTCCTCTCTGAGACTTATTATCACAGTCTCGCGTCGCTCGCTTCCCCTAACGGATTCGAGTATCAGGTCGGCCAGCACCGTAAGCTTCTCCAGGATACTTTCGGCGTGACTCCAGTCACTTTCCGCAACACTGAGCTCATCTACTCTGACGCCATCGGCCAGATGGTCTATGAGATGGGTTTCCGCACAATGTTGACAGAGGGCGCTAAGCACGTTCTCGGTTGGAAGAGCCCTAATTTCGTATATAATTCCGCAAGCGCTCCTAAGCTGAAACTTCTTCTGAGGAACGCGTCGCTGAGCGATGATATAGCTTTCCGCTTCAACGACCGTAGCTCAGAGACCTGGCCTCTTACCTGCGACAAGTATCTCGCATGGCTCAAGGCTTCAGCCCAGCAGAGCGAGATTGTGAACCTCTTCATGGATTACGAGACAATAGGTGAGCATCAGAACGCTGACACCGGCATCTTCGAGTTCTTCAAGGCCCTGCCTTCAACAGTGCTCGCTGACGGAGAGTTCGAGTTCGTGACCCCTGCCCAGGCTTCAGCCAAGCATGTGGCCGTGGATTCTCTCGAGGTACCTGACCCTATCTCATGGGCTGACGAGGAGAGAGACGTATCCGCATGGCTCGGTAATGAGCTCCAGGAAGACGCCTACAATAAGCTTTATACGCTTACTGAGAAGCTCGGCATTATCAAGAGCGAGGCTCTTTGGGCGGACTTCGGCCATCTTCAGGAGAGTGATCACCTTTACTACATGTGTACGAAGTTCTTCTCTGACGGAGATGTCCATAAGTCCTTCAATCCATACGATACTCCATATGAGGCGTTTATCAATTATATGAATGTCCTCAGCGATTTCTCTATCAGGGTTGAGGACGGATTGAAGACAAGCGCCACTATGGATCCGAAGGTTGAGAATGTCATCGTAGTGAAGCCGAAGAATATCCCTGGCGACGAAAGCGCTCAGGCGCCTAAGGCGGTTAAGAAGACCGCAGCCGCGAAGAAGGCCCCGGCTAAGACCGCAGCCAAGAAGACTCCGGCAAAGACCGCCGCGAAGGCTCCCGTGAAAAAGAAAACAGTGAAAACCAAATAAATGACAACAAAAGACGAGCTTTTAAGTCCGGACTACCTTTTTGAAGTAAGCTGGGAGGTTTGCAACAAAGTCGGTGGTATCTATACGGTCATAGCGACCAAGTCTCTTTATTTGAAGAGCGAGCTTGGGCGCCACCATATCCTGGTAGGACCGGACGTGTGGATGAATACGGAGTCAAATCCGGATTTCCTCGAGGACAGCACCCTTTTCAAGGGTTGGAGGCTGAAAGCTCAGGAGGAAGGCATCAGGGTCAGAGTCGGAAGATGGAATGTTCCGGGCAAGCCTTACGCTATCCTCGTTGACTACAAGAGCTTCCTTCCTCGCCAGAATGAGATCCTGACCGAATACTGGAAACGTTTCGGTGTGGATTCTCTTACCGGCAACTGGGACTACCGCGAAAGCGCTATTTTCGGTTATGCCGCGGGTAGGGTCATCGAGAGCTTCTGCCTCTATAACCTTGATCCATCCGATAAGGTTGTGGCCCAGTTCCATGAGTGGCAGACCGGATCGGGACTTCTGTATTTGAAGGGTAGCTCACTCCCTGTCGCGACTGTATTCACGACACACGCTACCATTATCGGCCGCTGTGTGGCCGGAAACAATCTGGAGCTGTATAATGGCATGGACTCCTATAACGGAGACCAGATGGCTCAGAGATTCAATGTCATAGCACGCCACTCTCTTGAGAAGAAATCTGCTCAGAACGCAGACGTCTTCACTACTGTGAGCGACACCACGGCACGGGAATGCGCGCAGTTCCTCGAGAGGAAGGTGGACGTGACTACTCCTAACGGATTTGAAGATAGCTTTACTCCGGCTACCCCGGAGGATTATGACAACGCCCGCAGTGAAGCCAGGGCTAAGCTTATCGAGGTCGCTGCCGCGATGAGCGGGGCTCCTGTCGAGCCTAACGCTGTGCTTATCGGCATCGGCGGACGCTACGAGTATCGTAACAAGGGCCTTGACGTATTCCTTGACGCGATGGCCGCCCTGAAACGCTCGGAGGATGTCATCAAGCCGGTTCACGCCTTTATCATGATTCCTTCAGGACACAATGGCCCGGACAAGAATCTTTTGGCGAAACTCTCCGGACAGGGCGCCGCTGAGTATACCACCCAGGTTTCTCACGTGCTTCAGCACCCTGAGTGGGACACCATCTCCAGAAGACTCGGTGAACTGGGCATCTTCAACGCTCCCGACGATAAGGTGAAGGTCTATTTCGTGCCTTCATATCTGAACGGTGACGACGGCGTGTTCAACAAGTCATACTATGACCTTCTTGTCGGACTTGACGCCACCTTCTTCCCTTCTTACTATGAACCTTGGGGATACACTCCTTTGGAGAGCCTCGCTTTCAGCATCCCTACGCTGACCACATCACTCGCCGGCTTCGGTCTATGGGTAAGAGACTATTATAAGAAGGAGCATCCAGGCATTTCCGTCATCGACAGGAACGACAGGAACTATCAGAGTGTCGTGGACGGGGTCATGGACCGCATCAAGGAGATTTCATCCCTTGACAGGGAGGGTCGTGCCGTTTACATGGAGTCCGCTAAGGACGTGGCCCGCATCGCCCTGTGGCAGAATCAGATAGAATATTACAAGCAGGCATACAGCCTCGCTCTCAAGAAAATAATCGGCTCTATGGGAAACTTCCCGGCCATAAAAGCAAAAAAGACTATGGATTACGAAAAGATACAGATTGACGCTCCTACTTGGAAGAGCGTGATGGTGACAAGACATTTGCCTGAGGCTCTTTCAGGACTCGAGACCCTTTGCAAGAACCTCTGGTGGTGCTGGAACGACAGCGCCAAGGCCCTTTTCAAGGCCGTTGACGCTGACCTTTGGCACAGCTCAGGCCACAACCCTATGGTTATCCTCGATAAGGTGAGCCTCCGTCGTTACAAGGAGCTCGCTAAGGATAAGGCTTTCCTCGAGCAGCTCTCAGCTGTCATGGACGAGTTCAACGCATACATGGAGCTCAAGAAGCAGAGGACAGAGCCTTCAGTGGCATACTTCTGCATGGAGTACGGCCTTGACACTTCTTTGAAGATTTACTCAGGTGGACTCGGTATCCTCGCCGGAGACTACCTCAAGGAGACTTCTGACATGAATGTCAACCTCGTCGCTGTAGGTCTTCTTTACAGATATGGCTATTTTACCCAGCGTCTCACCGCTCAGGGTAACCAGGTGGCTGACTATGACGCCCAGGACTTCCTCAAGATTCCTGCTGAGCCGGTAATGGACGCTGAGGGCAACTGGCTGACTACCAGCGTTGAGTTCCCTGGCCGTAACCTTACCGCACGTATCTGGAAAGTAAACGTCGGACGTACAGATCTCTATCTTCTCGATACTGACTGGGAGGCTAACATCCCTGAGGACCGTCAGGTCACCCACCAGCTCTACGGCGGAAACTGGGAGAACCGTCTCAAGCAGGAACTTCTCCTCGGCGTCGGCGGTATCCGTGCCCTGCGCGCCCTGGGTCTCAACCCTCAGATCTATCACTGCAACGAGGGTCACGCCGCTTTCATCGGCATGGAGAGACTCCGTGAATATATCCAGAAGGACAACCTCGATTTCAACGAGGCTCTCGAGGTCGTAAGAGCATCCAGCCTCTTCACCACCCATACTCCTGTACCTGCCGGACACGACGCTTTCGACGAGGGCATTCTCCGTCAGTATATAGGTCATTATCCTGAGAACCTCAAGGTTAGCTGGGAGTCAGTGATGGGCCTCGGTAAGCTTGACGGCCGCAACACTTCAGAGAAATTCTCCATGAGTATCCTTGCCGCCAACATCTCACAGAACGTCAACGGCGTTTCTATGCTCCACGGCAAGGTCAGCCAGGATATCTTCGCCAACATGTACCCAGGTTATCTTCCAGAGGAACTTCATGTAAGCTACGTCACCAACGGTGTACACTATCCTACATGGGCTTCAAAAGAGTGGAAGAAGCTTCACGCCAAGGTATTTGGCGATGAGTTCAAGACACATCACTACGACAAGAAGTGCTTTGAGGGCGTTTACAACCTCTCTGACGAGGAAGTATGGAACACCCGCAAGCTCCTCAAGTCAACCCTTATCAACGTCATCCGCGAGAGATTCTCTAATCCTGCTCTTTGCAGCCATTACTCTCCTCGCCAGATCGTCCAGATCAAGAAGACCCTCCGTGACGACGTCCTCACAATAGGCTTCGCACGTCGTTTCGCGACATATAAGAGAGCGACCCTTCTGTTCAGCGACCTGGACCGTCTTGACAAGATCGTCAACAACCCTGCTTGTCCTGTACAGTTCATCTTCGCCGGTAAGGCTCACCCTGCTGACGGAGCCGGCCAGGACCTCATCAAGCAGATCGTGGAGATATCTAAGCAGCCTCGTTTCCTCGGTAAGATCGTGTTCGTCCCAGGTTATGATATCACTCTCGCCAAGAGACTCGTGCAGGGTGTCGATGTATGGCTCAACAACCCTACACGTCCTCAGGAGGCTTCCGGAACATCAGGTGAGAAGGCTTCAATGAACGGTGTAATGCACTTCTCTGCCCCCGACGGATGGTGGGTAGAAGGTTACAAAGCGGGCGCTGGCTGGGCACTTCCTATGGAGCGCACCTACGATGACCAGAACTACCAGAACGAGCTCGACAGCGCTACTATCTACAGCATTTTCGAGAATGACATCGTTCCTGCATACTACAATATCGACCGTACTACCGGCCGTTCAAGCGAGTGGATCGGATACATCAAGAACACTATCGCTCAGGTAGCTTGCAACTTCACTACCAACCGCATGCTCACAGACTACTGCAACCAGTACTATGTGCCACAGGCGGAGCGTACAGTGAAACTTGTCGCCGATGATTACGCCGCAGCTCGCCAGATCGCCGCTTGGAAGAAGATGGTCCGCAAGCAGTGGAACAATATCGAGGTGGTATCTTACACCAGCCCTGATTCATCATACTCGCTCTCTCTCGACAGCGCGCTCAAGTCTGAGGTTGTCCTCAACCTCGGTCTTCTCAAGCCGGAGGATATCGGAGTGGAGATGCTCTTGACCACTTCTGACGCCAAGGGTGCTCTCCATATCCAGGAGAAGATAGAGTTCAACCTCGTGGATTTCAATGAGGGCCAGGCTACATTCCAGGCATCTATCCTTCCTGAGAGAACAGGTATGTACCACGTAGCTACCAGGATCTACCCTAAGAATCCTGCCCTGCCTCATCGTCAGGACTGCCAGCTTGTGAAATGGTTGTAGCCACCGGATTCTTTGACGGGGTCCATCTTGGACACCGACAGGTGCTTGGACGACTCGTAGAGGAGGCGGCCCGAAGGGGAGAGCGCAGCGCTGTGGTCACCTTCTGGCCTCATCCGAGGGCCGTCCTGCAGGACTCCGCCAGGGATTTAAGGCTTCTCTCATCATTAGAAGAAAAGAAAAGAATGTTGCTCGACTGTGGCGTTGACCACGTCGAGCTCATTCCTTTCACGCCTGCTTTCAGCTCTTTGACCGCCAAAGAATATCTTCAGCAGATAGTCATAGGACGTCTTGGCGCCAGCGCTATACTCCTTGGCTACGATAACAGGATAGGCTCAGACTGCAGAAGCGTCGATGACGCCGTAAAGGCTGCCCGTGAGGCGGGATTGGAGGTTATCGTATGCGAACCGTTGGGCACGATTTCCTCTACGTCAATCAGACGTTCTCTAGAGGGTGGAGATGTCTCAGGGGCGGCCGCCATGCTCGGATATGATTATTCTTTGAGCGGAGTAGTGGTGGCCGGTAACAGACTTGGGCGCACGATAGGATTCCCTACAGCGAACATCCGCCTGTATGACCCATTGAAACTCGTCCCGGCGAACGGAGTGTATCTTGTCCGGGTCTCCCTCCAGGACCAGACGCATTACGGAATGTGCAATATCGGCGTTAAACCTACAATAGGAGGCTCCAACGGCCGCACGATAGAGACCAACATCTTTGATTTTGACCGTGAGATTTACGGTCTGGATCTGACTCTGACTTTCCTTAAAAGGATACGAGATGAGAGAAAATTCCCGTCTCTGGAGGACTTGGCCGCTCAGTTAGGACAGGATAAGCAGACCGCGCTTTCTTTTGTGCATCTTTTTGCGTGAAGGTGCGTTCTTAATTCAAAAATTCGTATATTTGCAATCAACGGTGGGTTCTGCTAAAAGGCGGGACTCCTTTATTTTTTGATTTATTAAAAAGTACACGATATGGAATTGCATTATTTGACCCAGGAAGGGTTCGACAAATTGAAGAAAGAGCTCGCTGACGCGCTTGCGCAGCGCCCTGTCATCTCCGCGGCTATCGCTGAGGCCAGAGAGAAGGGTGACCTTTCAGAGAATGCCGAGTATGAGTCCGCACGAGAGGCTCAGGGATTGCTCGAGACACAAATCGCTAAACTTAAAGACCAGGTGGCTTCCGCCCGCGTCATCGATGAGAGTCTCATCGGTACAGATAAGGTCCAGATGCTTAATAAGGTGAAGGTCAAGCACCTGAGCATGAACAAGATCATGGAGTTCACTCTCGTGGGCGAGAGCGAGGCTGATTTCGCTAAGGGTAAACTCGCCGCTACCACTCCTATCGGAAAGGCTCTTATCGGCCACGGCAAGGGTGAGATCGTAGAGGCGAAGGTCCCTTCAGGTATCATCAAGTTTGAGATTCTTGACATTACCCTCTAAGACAATGGCGACTATTTTCACAAAGATAGCGAAGGGTGAGATTCCTTCATATAAGGTGGCAGAGGACGAGAATTACTACGCGTTCCTTGACATCGCCCCTATGGCTAAAGGTCATACCCTGGTTATCCCTAAGAACGTTGAGGATGACTATATCTTCAATCTTGATTCTGAGGTATATCAGGGACTGTGGGCTTTCGCCCGCAAGGTAGCCGTGGCTGTAAAGGCCGCCGTGCCTTGCAAGAGAGTCGGCGTCGCCGTTCTCGGCATGGAGGTTCCTCATACCCATATCCACCTTGTGCCGCTTAACAGTGAGTCTGATATGGATTTCCGTAAAGCGAAGATGGAACTCTCCCAGGATGAATTCAAAGCAATAGCGTCAGCTATCCTTTCAGAATATGAGAAGATCAAATAAATTTTTCGCGGCGGCTCTTTTTCTGGCCGCTGCCGTGATGCTCTCTTCTTGTGCGCAGAAAGCCCGTATCAACGGTACTGTCTCGCAGGCTCCTCAGAGCGAGCTCGTAGCATATCTGCTCAATGGCGGTAATCTTAAGCTTATCGATACGCTTAAGACAGACGCTCAGGGACGATTCAAACTTAACGCCCCGATACGCAAGAATGATCCCGAGTTCGTTCATATCTACAGAAATGGCAAGATGCTCGCCCCTGTCCTTCTTGAGACCGGAGATAAGGTCTCTCTGGAGATGGACACCCTCGGCCATTTTTCAGTAAAGGGAGCAGCCCAGGCTGAGCTTTACTGCCAGGCGGAGAATGAATACCGAGCATTCAGAGCCCGCATGGACTCTCTTTACAATGCCGGTGACGGCGCCGCTTGCACGAAGACCTATATCGACTACTACCATTCACGCGTGAAGTTCATCCTTACGAACTCCCACTCAATGGCTGTCGTTCCTGTGCTTTGCCAGACATTCGGCGCTGATACTCCAGTGTTCTCCCAGACCACTGACGCGATCCATTTCCGCAACATGGCTGATTCCCTCTCGAGCGTGTACCCGAATTCGAAATACGTCAAGCTTATCCGCAAGAACGCGAAGGAGCGCACCCATCTGATGAATATCAATATCGCCCTTGAGAGTGCTTCTAGCATCGAATTCCCGGAGATTACGCTTCCTGATATGGAGAGCGTGCCTACTAAGCTCAGTGAGGTTGACGCTAAGCTCGTGATGCTTTATTTCTGGTCGCCTTCAGTGCCTCTTCAGAAGATGTTCAACATCGATACCCTCATGCCTTTGTATGAGAAGTACAATAAGAAAGGCTTTGAGATTTATTCAGTAGCGCTTGAGCCAGATAAGGTGGCATGGGCTACCACAGTACGCTCTCAGATGCTTCCGTGGGTGAATGTCTGCGATACAGCGGGCCCTGCTTCGAAGTACGCTTCGCTCTACGCTGTGACCCAGACTCCTTGGGTGTTCTTCCTGCATGACGGACAGTTCGTGCCGGATAAGGCCACTGACGGAGAGTCAATCCAGAGGGTTCTCGCTAAATACTTGGATTAAAAGAGTTTCTTGCGGCTGACTGTCGCGACGAAATCTTTAAGATAGAATGGTTCGAAGTACGCTACGTCTTCGAACCTTTTTTCTTTCAACGCCTCAACGGCGGGTCTTGTCATGGCACAAGCTTTAGGACAACACTGTACGAAAACGGCGTTCTCAGAGTTTATCACACCCTCGCACTTTCCTGCTCCGTCGCCTATGAAAAGCACCTTACCTTCGCCCAGAATATCCTTGAAACTCTCGCTATCAATGATTCGTGCCTCAACATCAGTAAGCTGCTTTCCTTCAGGGGAGAAAACCGACGTGTAAACCTCCATTCTGCGGGCGTCGATCATTGGAACTATAGCCTTGCATCCTTCCGGAACAAGCCCTTCCTCCATTGCCTGGAATACAAGGGTGTCAAGAGTGCCCACGCTCAGCATAGGCAGTCCCGCGCCAAAGCACAGGCCCTTCGCTGTCGATACCCCGACCCTGAGTCCAGTGTATGACCCCGGTCCTTTGCTCACGCACACCGCCGAGCAATCTGAAAGTTTCGTGCCCGTCTCCTTGAGTATTTCATCTACAAACACCGCGGTCAGCGAAGCGTGAGAACGGGCTGTCGTGCTTTCCTTATATGCCACGACTTTTCCGTCCTCGACCAGGGCGGCGGAGCAAAGCTCGGTGGAAGTCTCAAGAAGGATTATTTTTTCCATTGGAATATGTTGTATGCTAAATCTTTGAGGAAGTTATAGACTACGCAAGGCTCGAGGGTCTCGCTCTTGACAAGCCCTGTCAGGGAGTTTACGCTGTCGAACATCATGATGACAAGACATATGACCAGGCCGTATTTTACTACCGCCAGCGCTATGCCTAAAATTCTGTTGACCCACCCGAGCATTACGAGTTTGACGGCTTTTTCCAGCAGGGCTCCGAGCACCTTCAGCACTACGAAGGTCGCGATGAAGATGACCGCGAACGCCGCTATTTTCAGTCCTAACTCGCTAAGATGAAGGAAGTCAGCGAGTTTGCCTGCGACAATGGCACTGAAGTGTGTGCCGAGCCAAATGCTGAGCACGACAATGGCTATACCCACAAGTTGGTGTATCAGGCCATGTTTAAGGCCGGTGTAGATCGCTGGCAGAAAACAAATCAGAAGAATAATATCAAGTGCTGTCATATCTCCGCGAAGATAGGAAAAAATCAGATTCCTTTGCTATCTAGATATTTACGCAGGCCTTCTCTTCGCAGGCGGCATGCGGGGCATTCGCCGCAGCCGTCTCCAGCTATGCCGTTGTAGCAAGTCAGTGTCTCGTTACGGATAATGTCAAGTACTCCTAGTTCGTCCGCGAGAGCCCATGTCTGGGCTTTGTCCAGCCACATAAGAGGGGTGTGGATGACGAACTGCTCGTCCATAGCGAGGTTTATTGTGACATTGAGGCTGCGGATGAAAGAGTCGCGGCAGTCAGGATAGCCGCTGAAATCCGTCTGGGATACTCCTGTGACAAGGTTCGCTATCCCGAGTTCTCTGGCGTAAACGGCGGCGATCGAGAGGAAGAAGAGGTTTCTGCCCGGGACGAATGTGTTCGGGAAGCCGCCTTGTGGCTGCTCGTGATCCATTTTTATTGATGTGTCGGTCAGGGAATTGGCTCCAAGACGTCCTATGAGTGAGGCGTCCATGAGCTTGAAATCTACGCCTGCTTTTGCAGCGAGCGCCCGTGCTATTTCGACCTCATTGCTGTGCTTTTGTCCGTAAAGGAAAGTCACCGTGTGTACTTCCTTGAAATGCTTCAATGCCCAGAAAAGGCATGTGCTTGAATCCTGCCCGCCGCTGAAAACGACAAGCGCCTTATTGTGGTCCATATTTTATATATCGTTGATTTTGAATGGGTTGTATGAAATATTCTTGTCAAATGTGTCCTCGCCTTCTATCTTCTTCACACGTTTCACGACTACACTTGTCAAAGGTAAGACAATGATTTCGTATAGGGTTTTCACGACTACTTGCGTAATCATCAGGGTAATCATGGTCTTCGCTCCCAGAATACCGAGAAAGACGATAGGGAAGAATATCAGCGAATCTACGCATTCTCCGACGACTGAGGACATGATGGCGCGGACGCCGAACCTTTTTCCCTCTGAGCTGACCTTCATTCGGCTCAAGACCCAGGAGTTGACGGTCGATCCGGCAAGAAAGGCAAGCAGGGAGCCGGCCATTGTCCTTGGCACAAACGAGAATAAGGAGTTGAAACTCTCCGCCATCGCTACGGCCCCGCTGTCCATAGGGTCAGGAAGAGCGCAGACGAGCATGCCTGTCAGGGCGACAAAGAAGCTGAGGGCGAATCCCATCCATATTACAAGACGGGCTTTTCTGTAGCCGTAAACTTCTGTCAGGCAGTCATTTATGATGTAGGAAACAGGGAAGATCACGACTCCTCCCGTAAGCTGAAAAGGAAGGCTCCACACTTTCCAAAGCCTCGCCTCGAATATGTTTGATGTAATCAGGCAGACACAAAACAGCACCGCCATCCATACGAATGTGACAGAGAATTTTCGCATAATCTTGTTTTTTGAGTGGTTACCAAGCACACTGTGGGCTGCAAAGATAATGTTTTTTTGTAATAACCCGTCCGAATAGTTATCTTTGCGAACTTATTATTGTGGGGTATTATCTAAAAGATAAAACTGATATGAAATTTACTGAATATAAAGGCCTTGACCTTGTAGGTACAGGCAGCAGAATCCTCGAGAACTGGAGGAAGAATCACGCGTTTGAGACCTCTCTCAAACTTAGGGAGGGCGCTCCGGAGTTCATCTTCTTTGAAGGTCCGCCTTCAGCTAACGGTATGCCGGGAATCCACCACGTGATGGCCCGTTCTATCAAGGACTCTATCTGCCGCTATAAGACTCAGAGCGGATATAAGGTCGCACGTCGCGCGGGCTGGGACACTCATGGACTCCCGGTCGAACTCGGCGTAGAGAAGAAACTGGGTATCACCAAGGCTGACATCGGTAAGAAAATCAGTATCGCGGAGTATAATGACACCTGCCGCAAGGAGGTCATGAAGTACACAAAGGAGTGGAGAACCATGACAGAGAGGGTAGGTTACTGGGTGGATATGGACGATCCGTATATCACATACGACAATCGTTACATCGAGACTCTTTGGTACCTGCTCAAGAAGATTTATGACAAAGGACTTCTTTATAAGGGTTATACTATCCAGCCATATTCTCCTACAGACGGAACGGGCCTGAGCTCTCATGAGCTTAACCAGCCTGGCTGTTATAGAGATGTGACAGATACAACCGCCACTGCTCAGTTCAAGGTCGTCTCTGACGAGGCTTCCAAGAAGCTTTTCACCGAGGAGAATCTCCCTGTTTATTTCCTCGCTTGGACAACTACACCGTGGACCCTTCCTTCAAACACCGCTCTTTGCGTAGGCCCTTCTATCGACTATGTCAAGGTGCTCTCATTCAACCCTTACAGCGGTCAGAAGGCTGTTTATGTCCTCGCCAAGGCTCTTGTGGGCGCATGGTTCAACGCCAAAGGCGCCGAGGCTCCAATGGAGTACAACCCTGGCGACAAGGTCGTTCCGTTCAGGGTTCTCGACGGAGAGTTCAAGGGGGCGGAGCTCGTGGGTATCAGCTATGAGCAGCTTATTCCTTGGTTCAAGCCTCAGGGAAAGGCGTTCCAGGTCATTTCCGGAGACTATGTCACAACTGAGGACGGTACAGGTATAGTACATATCGCTCCTACTTTCGGAGCTGACGATAAGAAGGTGGCCACTAACTTCGGTATCTGCGGCATCATGCCAGTGGATAAGGACGGCAACCCTCAGGCGCAGGTGGACCGTCAGGGCCGTTTCTGCCGCATTGAGGACCTCGACGCGGAGTATGTCGCTTCGTTCGTCGATCCTTCATACAAGGAGTTCTCCGGCCGTTATGTGAAGAAGGGCTATCAGGATTATTTCGAGCACAACGAGGATCCTGCCGCTCCTACACTTGACGTGGATGTCTGCATGATGCTCAAGGCTTCAGGCAAGGTGTTCAAGATACAGAAGCATGTCCACAGCTATCCTCATAGCTGGCGCACCGACCTTCCGGTGCTCTATTATCCGCTCGACTCTTGGTTCATCAGGGCTACAGCCGTGCGTGAGAAGATGATGGAGCTTAACGACACTATCACCTGGAAGCCGGAGGCTACAGGTACAGGCCGTTTCGGAAAGTGGCTTGAGAACATCCAGGACTGGAACCTCAGCCGTAGCCGTTACTGGGGAACCCCTCTTCCTATCTGGAGAAGCGAGGATGGTAAGGACGAGAAGTGTATAGGCTCGGTCAAGGAGCTTTACGCGGAGATCGAGAAGGCCGTCAAGGCCGGCGTGATGGAGAGTAATCCTCTCGCCGCCAAGGGATTCGACCCAGAGGATATGTCTAAGGGCAATTATGATAAGATAGATCTCCACCGTCCGTATGTGGACGAGATTTTCCTTGTCAGTGAATCTGGTAAGAAGCTTACAAGGGAGACTGACCTTATCGACGTCTGGTTTGATTCCGGCGCTATGCCATACGCCCAGGAGGGACTTCGCGGCATAGATAACGGCAAGTTCGGCTGTACAGCTGACTTTATCGCCGAGGGCGTCGATCAGACCCGTGGATGGTTCTACACTCTCCACGCTATCCACACCATGATCGGTGGCACTCCTGCTTTCAATAGAGTCATCTCTAACGGCCTCGTGCTGGATAAGGACGGAAACAAGATGAGTAAGCGTCTCGGAAACGCCGTGGATCCTTTCATGGCCCTTGATAAATATGGCCCAGACGCTCTCCGTTGGTATATGCTCACTAACGCCCAGCCTTGGGATAACCTCAAGTTTGACGAGGCAGGTGTCGTCGAGGTCAGCCGTAAATTCTTCGGAACCCTGTATAACTGCTACTCGATGTTCGCCCTTTACGCTAACATCGACGGTTTCGATCCTACCTCCGCCAAGGTTCCTTACGAGAATCGCCCAGTCTTCGATAAATGGATCATCAGCCGCCTGAATACCTTGATCGGTCAGGTCGTGGCCGCTTACGAGGACTATGACGTGACCGGAGCTGGACGTCTGATCCAGGATTTCGTAGGCGACGACCTTAGCAACTGGTACATCCGTCTTAACAAGAAACGCCTCTGGGGCGAGGGCGTGAGCGAGGATAAGCTCTCAGCCTTCCAGACCCTTTACGAGGTACTTTACGACATTGCCCTTCTGGCGGCGCCTATCGCTCCTTTCTTCATGGATAGCCTCTATCTTGACCTGAGCGGAGCGGCTGAAGGCGACAGCGTCCATTTCCATGCTATGCCACTCTCCCAGGCTTGCCTTGTGGATGAGGCTCTCGAGCAGAGAATGTCCCTCGCTCAGAGGACTTGCTCAATGGTTCTAGCTCTTCGCAAGGATAAGGGAATCGGCGTGCGTAAGCCTTTGTCAAGACTTATCATCCCAGTCATTGACGACAAGGTCAAGGAGCAGCTTGAGATGGTCAAGGACATCATTCTCACGGAGGTCAATGTCAAGAACGCCGAGTTCCTGCATGACACCGCAGGCATCATCACTAAGAAGATCAAGCCTAATTTCAAGACTCTCGGAAAGCTTTATGGCAAGCAGATGAAGGAGATCGCCGCGGCTTTCGCCACCCTGACCCAGGAGCAGATCGCCGCTATCGAGGCCGCTCCGGCAGGGTATGTGCTCAGCCTCGCGGGCGGAGATGTGACCCTCACTGACGCGGATTACAGCATTTCTTCCGAGGATATGCCAGGTTGGACCGTGGCTACCGAGGGACCTTTGACTGTGGCCCTCGACGTTACCCTCACAGAAGATCTTATCAGAGAAGGAAACGCGCGTGATCTGGTCCGTGCTTTGCAGAATCTCCGTAAAGACAATGACTTTGAGGTCACCGACCGCATTAATGTCACCATCGCCGCTCAGGGTGTCGCCCAGGAAGAGATCAAGGCGGCTCTTGAGAGCTTCGAAAGTTACGTGGCAAGCCAGACTCTGTCCTTGAGCATCAGTCTTGTGGATTCCCTTGAGGGAGGAAATGAGATTGACTGGAACGGAAACGCTGTCAAGGTGCTTCTTAAAAAAGCGAATTAATTACTTTCCGGCCTGGCCGGACCTAAAATAAAAACTATTATGGCAGAAGATAAGAAACCTGAGTTCAACGTACGCTATAGCGACGAGGATCTCCAAGAGTTCAAAGTCATTATCCTTGACATGCTTGAGAAGGCGAAGAAGGAGTATAAGACTTTGCGTAATATCGTCACCCACGATGACAGCAATGATATTGACGACACATCTCCTATGTTCAAGGCTATGGAGGAGGGCGCCGCTACTCTTTCAAAGGAGGAGGCAGGTCAGCTCGCTCAGCGTCAGTATAAGTTCATCCAGAATCTTGAGGCCGCTTTGGTCAGGATTGAGAATAAGACTTATGGCGTATGCCGCGTCACCGGTAAGCTTATCCCTAAGGAGAGGCTTCGTCTTGTTCCTCATGCTACCCTTACTATCGAGGCAAAGGAAATGCTCGCGAAACAGGGAAAGAATTAAGCATGAAGAAACTCTCTAAAGGAGCCTGGCTTATTATCCTAGGTGTGGTTCTTGTCGTCATTGACCAGGTCATAAAGATTCTGGTCAAGACTAATTTCGCCCTTGGTGAGCAGATCCGGGTGTTCGAATGGTTCCGTATTCTCTTTGTAGAGAATGAGGGAATGGCCTTCGGAATGAAGTTCGGCGGCTGGGTGGGTAAACTCTGCCTGAGCGTGTTCCGCCTTGGACTTTTCGGTGCCTTGGTATGGTGGATATCGAAGTTGACCAAATCTGAGAAAACCCCGACAGGAGTTCTCGTAGGCTTGACTTTAATCACCGCCGGAGCCTTGGGCAATATAATTGACTGCCTTCTGTATGGCGTGATGTTCAGCGCCTCGGATTTCACTCAGGTCGCTCATTGGGGAGACGGGTATGCTCCTATGCTTTTCGGAAAAGTAGTGGACATGTTCTATTTCCCTCTCATTGATACGACCTGGCCTTCCTGGGTGCCTGTGCTTGGAGGTAGTCCTCTGCGCTTTTTCGAGCCGGTCTTCAACTTCGCTGACAGTTGCGTGACGGTCGGAGCCTTCTACTTGATTCTCTTTCAGTACAAGTTCTTCGCGACGGAGGACAAGAAAGAGGACAGTGAAAAGAAATAATTTATGGTTGATATAAAGAATTTGACTGTCCGTTATGGCCTTGCCATAATCGGACAGTTTCTCATAGCATTGGGCGTGGCGTTGGCTGTCGCCTCTGATTTAGGACAGGGTCCTCTTCCCGGACCTGCGTATGCTCTTTCTCTGAAAGGGGTATGTGGTCTTTCTCTTGGTATGTGGACCTTCCTCATTAATTGCCTCCTTATAATAATACAGTTGATTTTGCTTCGCCGAAAGTTCAAGCTGGCCTCTCTGATGCAGATTGTCGCCTCCCTGGTCTTCGGTTTGCTGATTGATTTGAGTTGCTGGATGATTCTGCCTTGGCTTCATGTTCATGTGCTATGGCAGAGAATAGCTGTTATCATTCTTGCTTGCGCTGTCACCGCCTTGGGTACGAGCGTCGAGGTGATGGCGAAGGCGTGGATGCTCTCAGTTGAGATGACAATAAACGCGATATGCCAGGTCTCAGGAGGGAAGTTCAATTATGTCAAGGTAGGCGTGGATTTAGGCCACGTCGCCCTTACCATGGTTCTTTGCCTGCTTTTCTTCTCAAATCCATTCGGAAAAGGAGAAAGTTCAACTCTTTGGGACTTCTTCCTGGTGAAAGGAGAAAGTATCAGTGTCGCCGTAGGTCTGGGCACGGTCATGATGTCCCTGTTTGTCGGACCTATGATGAACTTTACGGACCGTCTTGCGAAAAAATGTCTGTCACCAATTCTTAAATAGATATGAAACGCTTTGTCATGACGGCTCTCGCCGTAGTTTTTCTCTCCATCGCTTCTTTTGCGTCGGACAAGTACAAATTTGACAACAATATCGCTTATAAGGGGACAGAGGACCCTTATACAAGCCAGATGTGCCGTCTTGACGTCGCATATAAGAAAGGCGTAAGCGACCGCCCTGTAGTCATCTGGTTCCATGGCGGTGGCCTCACAGGAGGTCATAGGAGTGTCCCACAGGAACTTTTAGGCAAGGACTACGTGGTTGTGGGCGTAGGCTATCGCTTTGTCCCTAATGTGAAGGTCGAAGAGATCATCGATGACGCCGCGGCCGCTGTCGCATGGGTATATAATAATGTGGAGAAATATGGCGGAAGCAAGTCTAAGCTTTACGTGGCCGGTCACTCAGCTGGCGGATATCTTGTAAGTATGATAGGCCTTGACAAGAAGTACATGGCAAAATACGACATCGACCCGGACTCTTTCGCGGCTGTCGTGCCGTTCAGCGGCCAGTCCATCACTCATTTTGAGCAGCGTAAGGCTTTAGGAGTAGATATTCTTACTCCACTGGTCGATGAGATGTCTCCTATGTTCCACGTAAGAGGCGACGCCGCTCCTCTCCTCATCCTTTCAGGAGACAGGGAGTTGGAGATGTGCGGACGCTATGAGGAAAACGCCTATTTTGTCAGGATGCTCAGACTAAAAGGCCATAAGGATGTGACCTTCTATGAGTTTGATGGTTTCGGTCATAGTCCTATGACCACGCCGGGCTTCGCTGTCCTGATGCGCTATATCAAGGAAAGAGATGAATAGCCTTAAGCTATCTTAGCTGAGGAGTTTTTTGACGAGAGTGGATATGAGGCGGCCGTCT